>SYAA01000080.1 GCA_005789055.1 Actinomycetota bacterium | reverse complement strand
CTGGTGCGTGAGCGGGTGCTCGATGACCGGGTGTGGTCGGCGGCGCAGCGCACGTTGATCAGCGGCGCCGACGGCGACATCGATCTGCTCGCCGTGCTTGGCTCTCCACCTGCCCGGCGTGGACTGTCGGTGCGCGGACATGTGCGACTACTCCGCGCTGAGGAACCCCGCCTTGCGGTCGTCTATCTCGACGATCAGTCCGAGCAGGCCCGGATGGAAGCCAGTCGTCGTGACTTCGTCGCCAACGTCAGCCACGAGTTGAAGACTCCGGTGGCGGCGATGGGCGTGCTCGCCGAGGCGATGCTGGAGTCCGCTGACGACCCCGACACCTCGCAAAGGTTCGGGCGCAAACTGCTCACCGAATCCCAACGACTGGCGGGCATGATCGGTGAGCTGATCGAACTGTCCCGGCTTCAGGGAGCTGAGCGGCTTCCCGATCTTGTCCGGGTCGACGTCGATACCGTTGTGCAGGAGGCGATTTCGCGTTACAAGGTCGCCGCTGATACCGCTGACATCACGGTGAACACCGATGACCCGACCGACTTCGCGGTACTGGGAGATCAGCCGTTACTGGTCACCGCGGTGGCCAACCTGATCTCCAACGCGATCGCCTACTCCCCGGATGGGTCTTCGGTGTCGATCAGCCGTCGGCGCTACCGCGACTCTGTCGAGATCGCCGTCACGGATCGCGGCATCGGAATCTCGAAGGCCGATCAGGAACGAGTTTTCGAGCGGTTCTTTCGGGTGGACAAAGCGCGATCCCGCACCACCGGGGGGACCGGTCTGGGCCTGGCCATCGTTAAACACGTTGCCGCAAACCACAACGGCACCATCCGGCTGTGGAGTCGGCCCGGGACCGGATCGACGTTCACCTTGTCGATCCCGGTCTACCCGGATGAGCCCGCCGGTTCCGATGACATTGATGAGTCCGACGGCCACGTCGGGGGAGAGGAAGCGCAATGACCAGGGTGCTGATCGTTGAGGACGAGGAGTCGCTGGCCGATCCACTGGCTTATCTGCTCCGCAAAGAGGGCTTCGATGCCACGGTGGCCACCGACGGACCCGCCGCGCTCGCTGAGTTCGATGAGTCCGGTGCCGACATCGTGCTGCTCGACCTGATGCTGCCCGGGATGAGCGGGACAGACGTCTGCAAGCAACTGCGGTTGCGCTCCAGCGTTCCGGTGATCATGTTGACGGCCCGCGACAGCGAACTCGACAAGGTGCTCGGCCTCGAACTCGGCGCCGATGACTACGTCACCAAGCCGTACTCCGCCCGGGAACTGATCGCCAGGATCCGGGCAGTATTGCGCCGCGGCACCGACGCCGACGATGTCGGATACGGCGACGCACTGCTGGAGTCCGGCCCGGTGCGGATGGATGTCGAGCGCCACGTCGTCAGCGTCCACGGTGATCAGGTCGCACTGCCACTCAAGGAGTTCGATCTCCTGGAGTATCTGTTGCGGAACAAAGGCCGAGTGCTGACCCGCGGTCAGCTGATCGACCGGGTGTGGGGTGCGGACTATGTCGGCGATACCAAGACTCTCGACGTCCACGTCAAACGACTGCGGTCAAAGATCGAGACGGATCCGGCCAACCCGGCTCGTCTGATCACGGTGCGCGGACTTGGCTACAAGCTGGAGGGTTAGCCTGACGCCGCCGCGCTGGTAGCCGGGTGGACCGCAATCAGCGGGAAGCCGTTGCGCCGCTTACACATCGCGGCCAGTTCGGAGTAGGCCTTCTCGCCCAGCAACTCGGTCAGCTCGGCGGCAAGGGACTTCCACACCGGTTCCCGACCAACATGCGCGGCTGGGTCGGCGGTGCAGTACCAGTGCAGGTCCTGTCCGCCTTCGCCCCACCCGCGCCGGTCGTACTCGGTGATGGTGGTCTTGAGAATCTCGGTGCCGTCGGGTCGGGTGACCCACTCCTGGCTGCGCCGAATCGGCAACTGCCAACACACCTCCGGCTTCATTGTCAACGGCTCGACACCGAGCTTGAGGGCCTTGCTGTGCAACGCGCAGCCGATACCTCCATCGAATCCGGGGCGGTTGAGAAAGATGCAGGCACCCTTGTACTTGCGGGTGCGTAGATTCGGCTCGTCCTCGTAGGAGTCCATCTCCAGGTACCCCTTGCGGCCCATTCCCTTACTGCGAAACTGCCAATCCTCATCGGTCAGCTTTTCGACGGCGGCGTCGAGGTTGGCGCGGTCGTCGTCATCGGAGAGAAATGCGCCGTGGGAACAACACCCGTCGTCGGGGCGGCCCGCGACGGTGCCCTGGCAGGCCGGCGTGCCGTAAACGCACGTCCAGCGCGATAACAGCCAGGTCAAGTCGGCGGCGATCAGATGCTCGTTGTTGCCCGGGTCATAGAACTCCACCCACTCTCGGGGGAAGTCCAATTCGACTTCGCCGGGGTGCTTGATCGTCACAGGAACAAACGGTAACTGATGATGGCACCGCCCACCTCCCGGCGGATGCTGTTGGTTCCCGCTAGGTTGGATGAGTGCGATTGGGCGTTCTCGACGTGGGCAGCAACACGGTGCACCTTCTGGTGGTTGACGCACACCGCGGTGGGCATCCGACGCCGATGAGTTCGACCAAGGCCGCCCTGCGTCTGGCCGAGGCGATCGACGACTCCGGCCGGCTCACCCGGCGCGGCGCGGACAAACTCGTCGATACCGTCTCGGAGTTCGCCAAGATTGCAGCCAGTTCAGGTTGTGCGGAGCTGATGGCGTTCGCGACGTCGGCGGTGCGCGACGCGAAGAACTCCGACGAGGTGCTCAGCCGGGTGCGGTCGCAGACCGGGGTTGATCTCCAGGCGCTCACCGGTGTTGACGAATCACGGCTCACTTTCCTGGCGGTGCGCCGCTGGTACGGCTGGAGTGCGGGCCGCATCATCAACCTCGACATCGGTGGTGGTTCGCTGGAGTTGTCGACCGGGGTGGACGAGGCACCCGACGTCGCACTGTCGCTGCCGCTGGGCGCGGGTCGATTGACCAGGGAATGGCTGCCGGATGATCCGCCGGGCCGGCGGCGGGTGGCGATGCTGCGGGACTGGCTTGACACCGAGCTGTCCCAGGCCGCGAAGACGGTACTGCAGGCCGGGGCACCTGACCTCGCGGTGGGCAGTTCAAAGACGTTCCGATCGCTGGCCCGGCTGACCGGCGCAGCACCGTCGGCCGACGGGCCGCGGGCCAAACGGACCCTCACCGCCAATGGCTTGCGGCAGCTGATCGCCTTTATCTCTAGGATGACTGCGGCAGATCGTGCCGAACTGGAAGGGGTGAGCGCCGAGCGGGCGCCACAGATCGTGGCCGGTGCGCTGGTTGCGGAGGCGAGTATGCGAGCAATGTCGTTGGAATCGGTGGACATCTGTCCCTGGGCTCT
>SYAA01000079.1 GCA_005789055.1 Actinomycetota bacterium | reverse complement strand
GCGTTAGACGGCGTGGCCGGTGCACTGGACTCCGGCGACTTCGTGGTCTCGGCCGGCTTCTCCTTCTCGGTTGCGCACGCCGAGAGCGCACCCATTCCGACGATGGCGACCGCGCCGGTGACGAGTGCGAACCGTCTGGCCAAAAGTGTTGTCTTCATCATTGTTTCCCCTGCCTCCCATGCCCGACTATTCGAGCACCTGATGGTTCAACTATACGTCGGGGCCTAATGTTCCGCCCTGCCGCACCGGCGGGGACTGCCTGCGCAACCGGCGCGATTGGCGCGATGACGCCCGCGCAGCTACGCCACAGGCCGGACAAAACGCCATATCTGGAACCACCCGATCGCAGTGCGCACACAGCACCGGTTCACCGTCGGACGGATCGGGTTCCTCATGCAGCAAAGCCAGTTGCACACAGATCCGCACTGCGAACAGCGCGGCGGCTGTCATCAGCAGATGTAGAGCAAGTTGCGGCCACTTCGCCAACCGGATGGCGTCGATCGCCCAGAGGCCGGTGTAGACCGCCGCGACGAAGCCGCAGAAAACCACGAGTCCGGCGCGCACGAGTGCGCGGTGTTCGCCGGCCCGGTGCCCGGGCCGGAACCACAGCAGGATCCCGACCAGTCCACCGGTGGCGGCGGCCGTCAGTGGAGCAGCGACGCCGTAGAGCATTGCCTCCACAAGCAAACGCAGCGGGCGCACGCTGTCGATCAACCCCGAAACGAACTGCGGCGCCAGGCGGGTTGTGGTCGCCGCCCCGGTGAATGCGAGTGCGCCTAGCGCCCCGATCACAAAACCATCCAAGGATTCCCGCGACGACTGTTGGCTCCGGGCACTGAACAGCCGGACTACGACAGCAGGGAGCACCATCAGCACCGCCCCGCCCACCGAGACGATCAGACCTACTCCCAGCAGATTTTCGAGCACAAATCCGGCGGAAATCGGGATGTCATACGACCGAGCGATCATACCGCCGGTAACGAGCACCCAGGTGACACCAAGCCCGGCACCCAACGTTGTCGCGGTCACCAGGGCGTGCCCGGGCACATCCCGCATCAATCCCGACTGCCACAGATAAAGGACGAACAGCAGCGGAACGCCCAGTGCCGCGATAACGACTAACGGTCCGACGATCCGCAACAGCGCACCGCCGACCAAGCCGATCAGCAATAGCGCCATCCCGATCCGGAACGGAACGCGGGAGGCCTTAGGCAGATGCGGAAACACCGAACTCATGATCGTGGGCATGGCGACGTGTTCACCGGGAGCGACTACGAAGACCCGCGGACGCAACAGGTGTAACCGATCCCCGGGTCTGTCGAGTTCGGCCCCGCAGCATCCGCAGAACATCCCGGCCGGAACCGTCGATCCGCACCCCGCGCACGCCCGCCGGGGAACGCCGTCGGGGGTGGTGTTCTCACCGTCACTGCCGCCTGCCACCCCGATCACCCCATCGGGTCGGTGGACTGCAGCGCATCTGCGACCGCGTGCCCATCGTGTTCGGGATAGAACGGCGGGACCCTCGACCCCCACCGAACGCAACTCCAGCGTCCCTCGGTGACCGGCGCCAATACCACCGTCTCGGTGTTGGCCAAATGGTGGTCGAGGACGAAGCCGCTCTGGACTCCGGCCAGTGTCGCGGCGGCAAGGCGGATCGCTGCGCCGTGACTGACCACCACGATGTCGCTTGGCCAGTCGGGGTCGTCGAGGTAACGCAGTCGTAGATCGGTGAGCACCGGCACATAGCGATCAAGCACGTCGCTGCCGCTCTCCCCACCGGGCATCGCAGCGTCAAGTTCGCCCTCGCACCACCGCTGATAGACGGCGGTGAACTGCGCGATGGCGTCGTCGTCAGTGCGATCCTCAAGATCGCCGGCCTGTACCTCGTGTATCCCGCCGACTTCACTTGCGGCCATGGCGAACTCGGCGCTGATCTCACCTGCGGTCTGCGCCGCCCGTCGCGCGATCGAGTGCAGAAGTAAGCCGGGGGGATTGCGCCGGGACCGAGCGAACTCACGCGCCTGTTCGCGGCCGGCCTCGGTGAGTTCGGCTCCCGGTGGCCGGGTGTCGAGCCGACGTTCGAGGTTCGCGTGCGACTGGCCGTGCCGGACGAGGATCAGCCGTCCGCTCATGGCCTGCCGTCGCGTAAGTGGTCCAGCCAACGATCAGCCTCGTCGAGTTGGGGCGGCAACACCCCTGCCGCGGCGCCGGTCGGCCAGGATCCGAGGTAGCGGACATCCGCGCAACGGCGGTACAGCGCCTTGAGTGCCTCGGCGACCGCGCTGTCGTCGATATGGCCAACGCAGTCGAGGAAGAACACGTACGTGCCCAGGCCGGTGCGGGTAGGCCTGGACTCGATGCGGGTCAGGTCGATGTCGCGGATGCCGAACTCACTCATCGCCGACACCAGGGCTCCGGGGGCGCTGTCGATCCGCAGCACCACTGAAGTGCGGTCCGCACCCGTGCGTGCCGGCGGGGCACCGGTTTTTCCCACGAGTACGAAGCGGGTGCGGGCGTTGGGCTCATCGACGACGCTGTCGGCCAGTGAGGACAACTCGTAACGCTGGGCCGCCAGCGCGGTGCTGACGCCGGCATCGGCACGGCCGGCGACGACATCGAGTGCCGCCGCCGCGTTTGAATGCGCCGGCACCAACTCTGCATCGGGGAGATGTGCGGCCAGCCAGCGTCGCACCTGCGCCGCGGCGACGGGGAACGCCGCCACGCGTCGCACCTGTTCGGCTGTTATCCCCGGCCGGGTGACGATGCTGAAGGACACATCCAGAGTCAGTTCGGCATAGATCTGCAGTGGCGAACCGGCGGCCAGACTATCCAAGGTGGGAAGCACGCTGCCTTCGATTGAGTTCTCGATCGGAACGCAGGCGAAGTCGGTGGCGCCGGACCGGACGGCCTCCAGTGCGGCTGGCGTACTTTCCGTCGGTTCGGGCCGCACGTCGCCCCCACCCGGCACCATTCCCGCGGTGGCCATCGCCAGCAGTGCGGCTTCGGTGAAGGTCCCCTCCGGGCCGAGGTAGGCGATGCGAGACACGTCTCAACACTATCGTCTGCCGAAGACAGCGCCCGCGGCTCAGGAACCTGCGGCACGCAAGGCACTACCGTTGCTTCGGTGAACGCCACCCGCGGCGAGTTCCTGATCACCGATCGCCGGACCCTGCGAATCGAGGTCGGGGTCATGCTGGCCGTGACCTTCGGCGTCAGCGCGCTCATTGCCGTTTTTCGACTCGCTGACGCGGTTCTCTCCGGGCTGCCCGGCTATCGGGTGCGACTGAATCCCAACCAGTCCCGCTTCGACCTGATCAACCTCGGCCTGAATGTGGTCTCGGTCGGTCAGTTGGCGGCGTGGGGAGCGTTGGCTCTCTACCTGCTGTGGCGAAGCGGCATCAGGCCAGCCGACATTGGTTTGGGCCGGTTACGTTGGCGCACCGACATTTCGGGCGGGATGGGCTTGGCGGCGCTCATCGGGATTCCTGGACTCGCGCTCTATCTGGCCGCCCGCACGATGGGCTTGAACGCGGAGGTAGAGCCTGCGGCCCTGGATAGTTCGTGGTGGCGGATCCCGATGCTCGTGTTGGCGGCGTTCGCCAACGGATTTGCCGAAGAGGTGGTCGTGGTGGGGTATCTGATCACCCGCCTGCGCCAGCTCGGCATGACATCGGGCCAGGCGGTACTGGCGTCGAGCATCTTGCGCGGTGCGTACCACCTCTACCAAGGCTTC
>SYAA01000078.1 GCA_005789055.1 Actinomycetota bacterium | reverse complement strand
GTTCCATGTCGATGGGCAGCCGGTTGGCGACCACCACGAAGTCGGAGGCTCCGTCCCCTGGGGATCCGGCGGCTCCGGTGCCCACCTAGACCTCGAGCTTGGCAGGCCCAATACCGAGCATCGAGAGGAACACCCGGCATTCGTCGGCGTCGGTGGCATAGGCGGCCACTACGCGCCTGGCCTGGCGGGCTGTGTTGTCAGCCAGTGGTTCCACATCGACGATATCGGCGGGGTCAGTTTTTGCGGGCATGGGCTAATCCTAGGACACGGCGTCGGGCACTATTACGGTCGGAGTCTTCGACCCGACCCATCCGGGTTTTCAGCTCGCGGACCGATCGGATCGCGGCCAGACCGAAGGAGTGCTGAATGCAACTCTCGTTCACCGACCGGACCTACCTCGTCACCGGCGGCGGTAGCGGCATCGGCAAAGGGGTGGCCGCCGGCTTAGCCCTGGCAGGGGCGAAGGTGGTGATCGTTGGCCGCAATGCCGAACGGCTCTCGGCGGCGGCCGTGGAGATCAGCGAAATGATGGCCTCCGCCGGGCCGACCGGCGGTGCCGTGATGGCTCACCCGGCCGACGTGACCGACGAGGATCAGGTCGCTCAGGTTATCGAGGCGGCGGCGTCGAACGGCGGGTTGCACGGCGTGGTGCATTGCGCCGGGGGATCGGAAACCATCGGCCCGGTCACCCAGATCGATTCCGAGGCCTGGCGACGAACCGTGGACCTTAACGTCAACGGCACCATGTACGTGCTCAAACATTCCGCGCGGGAGATGGTCCGGGGCGGAGGCGGATCCTTCGTCGGTATCTCCTCGATCGCGGCAAGCAACGTTCACCGGTGGTTCGGTGCCTACGGTGTGAGCAAGTCCGCGCTGGATCACCTGATGATGCTGGCGGCCGACGAACTCGGCCCGTCGTGGGTGCGGGTCAACGGCATCCGGCCCGGACTGATCCGCACCGAACTCGTGGAGGTGCTGCTCAGTTCCCCGGAAGTCAGTGAGGATTATCGACAGTGCACCCCGTTGCCGCGAATCGGCGAGGTCGGCGACGTCGCGAACCTGGCGATGTTCCTGCTCAGTGACGCGGCCGGCTGGATCACCGGCCAGGTGATCAACGTCGACGGCGGTCACGGCCTGCGGCGCGGCCCGGATCTGTCGGGGATGCTGGAGCCCCTCTTCGGTGCCGATGGACTCCGCGGTGTGGTCTGAGGTGTGCGATGACCTCGCTGCCGCGTCCTGACCTACCCGGCCCCGGCCAGGAGTCCGTGTGGGAATACCCGCGGCCGCCGCGGCTGGAACGTTTTCGGGGCCTGATCACGGTGGAGTTCGCCGGTGCGGTGATCGCCAGCACCGACTGCGCCTGGCGGGTCCTGGAGACCAGCCATCCGCCGACCTATTACCTCCCTCGTGAGGCGTTCGCCGACGGGGTGCTCCGTGACGCCCCCGGCCAGTCGTGGTGCGAGTGGAAGGGCCAGGCCCGCTATTTCGACGTGGTCGCCGGGGCGATGATCGCCGCGAAAGCAGCGTGGAGTTACTCCACGCCCACGCCGGATTTCGCGCCGATCACCGACGCCGTAGCCGTGATGGCGGCCCAGATGGACCGCTGCACCGTCAACGGTGAAGCGGTGGTGGCTCAGCCCGGCGGTTTCT
Organism: Actinomycetota bacterium; assembly: GCA_005789055.1. Taxonomy (GTDB): domain Bacteria; phylum Actinomycetota; class Actinomycetes; order Mycobacteriales; family Mycobacteriaceae; genus Mycobacterium. The sequence goes on along the minus strand of SYAA01000078.1, from coordinate 1,272 downwards.
ACGGCGGCTGGATTACCAGCGGGGTCGTCGGACCGTTCAAGGGCGGCCCCGGCACGGCGGGCTGGTGATCATCGGTTCAACACGGCGAAACACGGCCGAAACATCGATGCCGCGCCGCTGAAACACCACCCAGACATTCTCTTCGGCGACCGTCGAAGGAGTTTCGAAGTTGGACATCGATCCCGCAGCCACTGCGTGGCTGCTGACCAGTACCGCACTTGTGCTGTTGATGACGCCGGGGCTGGCGATCTTCTACGGCGGCATGGTGCGCACCACCGGCGTGCTCAACATGATCATGATGAGCTTCATCTCCATTCCTCTGGTGACGGTGGCCTGGCTGCTTGTCGGCTACTCTCTGGCATTCTCTGACGGCGGCGTGCGTGGTTTCGTCGGCGGCTTGACGCATGCCGGGTTACAGGGAATAGGTCCGGACACTGTGCGCGGTGCGGTTCCCGAACTGCTCTACGTCACTTTCCAGTTGAGCTTCGCGATCATCACCGCAGCCCTGGTCAGTGGCGCGATCGCGGATCGTGCCAAATTCGCGGCCTGGATGGTGTTTGTACCGATCTGGTCGGTGGCGGTGTATGCGGTTGTGGCGCATTGGGTATGGGCTCCTGGAGGCTGGCTGTTCGAGATGGGGGTGCTCGACTACGCGGGTGGGCTGGTTGTCGAGATCGTCTCCGGGGCCTCGGCACTGGCGCTTGCGCTCGTTCTGGGTCCCCGGATCGGTTTCAAAGTCGAGGCGATGCGTCCACACAACCTGCCCTTCGTGCTTCTCGGAGTCGGCCTGCTGTGGTTCGGTTGGTTTGGATTCAATGCCGGCTCGGCACTGGCGGCCGACGGCATGGCCTCGGCGATCTTGCTCAACACACTGCTGGCCGGCTGCCTGGGCATGCTGGGCTGGCTCTCGGTCGAACAATTCCGAGACGGCAAGCCGACGACCTTCGGGGCCGCCTCGGGTGTGGTCGCCGGCCTGGTCGGGATCACGCCATCGTGCGGCACGGTGAATCCACTGGGCGCGGCGATCGTCGGCCTGCTCGCCGGCATCGTGTGCTCGTTCGCGATCGGCCTGAAGTTCAAGCTCAACTATGACGACTCGCTCGACGTGGTGGGTGTCCACTTCGTCGGCGGTGTCGTCGGCATGCTGCTGATCGGCCTGCTGGCCACTGAAGTGATGACCGGTGGCGCCCAAGGTTTCTTCTTCGGTGGCGGGCTGGGCTTGCTCGGCAAACAGGCGATGGCGATAGCGGCGGTGGCCGGCTACGCCTTCAC
>SYAA01000011.1 GCA_005789055.1 Actinomycetota bacterium | reverse complement strand
GGCGGCGTACCCCCGGTCAGCGCGGCAGCCAGTGCCGCCGGCTTCATCGATGTGCGAACCGTCGTCCCGGACGCGATCATCGACCTGCGCTACGCCACGGCGAACAACTTCGTCGGCGTTCCGCTGTATCCGCCCGGCGCCCGCTGCCTGGTGCATGAGTCACTGGGAGCCGGACTGACTGCGGCGGCGGACGCCCTGCGGCCGGCCGGTCTGACGCTGGTGTTCTGGGACTGCTACCGCCCGCACGACGTTCAGGTGCGGTTGTTCCAAGCTGTGCCGGACCCGGACTGGGTGGCTGAACCAGGTAATTACGCGCGCAGCCATGAGGCCGGACGCTCGGTGGACGTCACCCTGGCCTCGGGCGGACAACTGCTGGACATGGGCACCGACTTCGATGCCTTCTCGCCGCTCGCGAATGCATACGCCACCGATGGCGTCACCACCCGGCAGCAAGCCAACCGTTCGGTACTGCGCAACGCCATGGCGAAGGGGTGGCTGGCGCAATACGTGGGCGAATGGTGGCACTTCGACGGCCCGGGCGCGAGCGTCGACCGCCCGATTCTCGACGTACCGGTGAACTAGGGCCTGCGATATCCGCGCCACCCTCTTAGGGACGTCGCGTTAGACCCTGCCGTCCCTGACGTACGTCCGAAACACCTCGGCCGGAATCGCGTTGCCGGTGAAGATTTCGTGGACCAGGCTCACGCTGGGCCGAGGCGTGCGCTCCAGAGTGACCGGGTCATAGGAGTACAACCCGTAGCGCGGCTGGTAGCCGAGCACCCATTCCAGGTTGTCGGTCAGCGACCAGGCGGTGTAGCCGCGGATATCCATCCCGTCGGCGATCGCCTTGTTGATCACCGCCAGATGCCGGACGATATAGGAGGCGCGCTTGGTGTCGGCCGCGTCGGCCAGGCCGTTCTCGCTGATCCACAACGGGATTCCGTAGGAGTCGGCGATGTCGAGAACCTCGCGCAGGCCCGCCGGGTTGATGATCTGGGCGGTGTCGGTGCATTCGGTGGCCGGGCACCCGCCGGCAACGACGTTGATCAGCGGCGAGAACTGAGGGTAGCCCTTGACGATAGGCAGGCCGGGAACTGAGCGCCCACCGAAGGAGATCACGATGCCCTGGCTGTAGTAGTTGACGCCGAAGTAGTCGGCCTTCCCGGCGAGCTCGGGATGGATCTCGTCGGCGGTGATCACGCCGTCGAAGTTCGCATCCACCTCGCCCCGCAGGACCGCGTCGGGGAACCACCGGTTGTAGAAGTCGCTGAAATCCTCCGCCGTTTTCCGATCGGTCGGATTACTGGGATCGCCCGCACGCCAGGAGTACATGTTCAGCGCGAAGCCGACCTGCGCCTGCGCGTCGAATCGGTGGATGAGGTCATACGACGCCGAATAGGCCGCAGCCTGGTTGAGCAGGCCGACGGCCACCAGATCCGTGCGCACCATGGCCGGCGGGAAGTTGGTGGCGAACGGAATCGCATAGTAGGACGTCAACATCGAGTTGACCGGTTCGTTGAGCACCACCCAGTCATCGACCTGGTCGCCGTACTTCCACGCCAGATAGGCCGAATACTTCTGGAATTCGGCCACCGTCGACGACGAGACCCAGCCTCCGCCGGTCTGCGGCGTCCGGCCGAAAATCTCCTCGACCCGCGCACTGGCGGGGTCGTGGATCCACAGCGGAAGCGTGAAGTGGTTAACGGTCACCATCGGGTCGAGCCCGGCCGCGCGCATGGCCGCCAATTGATCGCGGTAGTGGGCAACCTCCTGCTGGTCCGCCAGCGCATCGAGTTGCTGCAGCACCTCGACGGTAATGCCATTCGAAATATCCACGGCGTGAGTCGAATTAGGGAAAATCCGGCTCCACTCGATTCCCGTCCGGAAGGTGTCTGCACCGACACCTTCGCTGGCAAGCCGGGCATCGGTGACGTACTGCAGGTAGCCGCCCGGGCCGTCTTCGGGCACCGCACCCCGCCAGCCGAGCAACAACTTGTTGAACGGGTCATGCGTCCACTGCCACCAGTCGGAGTTGATGTCGGTTGGCGCGCCGCCACCCATCTCCGACTGGAAGCCGGCGGTGGACACCGCCCAGCGGAAGCCGTCCGGGAAGGACAGTTTCGCTTCGGTTCCCGAGCCTTCGAAGGTCAGTTTCACCGTGGCGATCGTGGTCGTCGCGGGCAGGTAATCCGAGAGCAGCGAACCGACGAACGGGATGGCACGCAGCAGACGGATCGGAGCATCCAGCAGACCCTGCAATCCGTGGATGTGGAAGCCGGTGTCGTCGCTGACCGAAACGGTGAACGCGTCGGTGCCGCCGTAGGAGACGACGTCGACGACCGGGGTATAGGTGAAGGTTCCGGCGTTCTGATCAACGACAACCCGGCCAAGGGTCGGTGCGGCAACCACGGAGTACACCAGGCGGTCGCCGTCGGGATCGACGGCGCCGAGCGTGCCCGTCACCACACCGTCGGCATCCTGGCTGGTAATCGTCGGACTGGTGCTCGGATAGCGGTTATCGAAGATGCGCTGCACGTCGCGGCCGACGGCGGCGATTGCAGTGAGGACCGTCGGCACCGTGGGGGCCCGCGGCACGGTGGATTTCACCACCGCGGACTGAGGGACCGCTGGCGCGGCGCCGGTCTTCGCGGGGCGGCGCACCGCGGCCGAGCGGACGGCCCGGGCCGGACGTTCCGCAGCCCGGGCCGGACGTTCCGCGGTCCGGCTCACCGACGACGTGCCCGCCGCGGGGTCGGCGGACTGCTCGGTCTCGGCCGATGCCGCGCCGGCAAGTGAAATGGCTACCGCGGTCCCCACCCCGAGGGCGGCGGCCAGCACGCCGACACGTCCGACCCGAAGCGTGGTTGCGGGGCCCGATTCGAAACTCATGATCCGATGCTGCGCCACCGGAGCGGATTTCGGCGCGTTTTCGTGCGCGGCACGCCCACGAAAGCGTCGAAAGTCAGGTGGCCGCGTCCGCCGACGCCAGGAATGGCAGCACCAACCGGGCGAAGTCATCCGGACATTCGATCTGGGGCATGTGACCGATTCCGGGCAGCAGGTGGGTCTCGGCGTGCGGGAACACCCGCCTGGCCTCTTCGATGTGGTGCGCGGGAAGCACCTTGTCCTGATCGCCCCACATGACGAGAGTGGGCCGCGGAGGCAGCGCGGCGAAGGCAGCCAGTTGCCGGCGCCAGCCGGGCTTGACGCCGCGGGTGGTCCCGAGTTCGGTGGCGATCTCGCGCATCAGCGGACCGAAGTGCGGCTGCTTTCCGATAGCCAGAGCGTGCTCAATGCGCTCCCGGGTGGCCAGGGAACGATCGGCGAAGATGGTGCGTTCCAGCAGTCGCGCACTCGCGCGGGTGGGTCGGCGCACGCTCAATCCCCCGATGACCGGCATCGCCAGAACACGCAGCAGCAACGTCACCTCGCGTCCAAACCCGGCACTGTTGACCAACACCAGGCTCGATACCCGCTCCGGCCGAAGTGCCAGGGTTTGCAGCGCAATCGCGCCGCCGAGGGAGTTGCCGATGATGTTCAGGGGCCGGGTTTCGCCGAGAACGTCGACCGCGCCCAACGCCCCTTTTGCGAAGGCGGACAGCGTGATCCGGCCTTCGGGGCGCTCGGAGAAGCCGAACCCGGGCACGTCGATCGCGATCACCCGGTGTGCCGACGCGAGCCGCTCGTGCTGAGGTGCCCAGTCGTCCAGACTGCGACCGATGCCGTGTAACAACAGCACCGGAGGGTTGGCGGCGTCGCCGTCGACCCGGACCCGCACGCGCCGTCCGTCCACCTCGACAAAGGTGGGCCGGCTCATGCCGTGGCCGCCCCCGAGGCCGCGCTGACCCGATC
>SYAA01000077.1 GCA_005789055.1 Actinomycetota bacterium | reverse complement strand
GACCGGGCAGTCCAGGGGATGGTTGATCAGCAGCAGTTCCATCACGCCGTGCTGCGCTTGGTCGGCGACCACGGAGGTGCACTGCGTGCGCACCACCATGCCCTCGGTGACGGTGGTGGTGCAACTGGCCAGGGGCTTGCGCTGACCTTCGACCTCGACCAAGCACTGGCGGCAGGCGCCCACCGGGTCCAGCAGGGGATGGTCACAGAATCGCGGGATCTGCACGCCGATCAGCTCGGCGGCCCGAATCACCAAGGTGCCCTTGGGAACCGACAGTGTGGTGTCATCGATGGTGATGGAGACCAGGTCGACGGCGGCGGCCTGCGGTGTTCCGGTCTCGGGGGCCTGGGTCATAGTCCCACCCGATCCGGCGCGGCCAGCATGGACGCGTACGGGTCGAACGGGCAGCCGCCGGCCAGATGCGCTTCGTATTCGGCGCGGAAGTACTGCAGCGAACTCAGGATCGGTGCGGCGGCACCGTCGCCGAGTGCGCAGAAGGACTTGCCGTTGATCGCATCGGCGATGTCGAGCAGTGTGTCGAGATCCTCCGGCGTGCCGCGGCCGGTTTCCAGTCGCTCGTAGACCTGCACCAGCCAGTAGGTGCCTTCGCGGCAGGGCGTGCATTTGCCGCAGGACTCGTGGGCGTAGAACTGCGTCCAGCGCCGTACCGCCCGCACCACGCAGGTGGTCTCGTCGAAGATCTGCAGCGCCTTGGTGCCCAGCATCGACCCCACCGATGCGATGCCCTCGTAGTCCAGCGGTACGTCGAGGTGTTCAGCGGTCAACAACGGGGTCGATGAGCCGCCGGGCGTCCAGAACTTCAACTCGTGGCCGGCGCGCACACCGCCGGCGTAGTCGAGCAGTTCGCGCAGGGTGATGCCCAGCGGCGCCTCGTACTGACCTGGCCGGGTGACGTGGCCGGACAGCGAGTACAGCGTGAAACCGGGGGATTTCTCAGTGCCGAAAGACTTGAACCAGTCCACCCCGTTGGCCAGGATCGGCCCCACGCTGGCAATCGACTCGACGTTGTTGACCACGGTCGGGCAGGCGTAGAGGCCGGCGACGGCGGGGAACGGCGGCCGCAGTCGGGGCTGGCCCCGGTAGCCCTCCAACGAGTCCAGCAGCGCGGTCTCCTCGCCGCAGCTGTACGCGCCGGCGCCGGCGTGCACGATCAGATCGAGGTCGAACCCGCGGCCGCCGATGTTGTGGCCGAGATATCCGGCGTCGTAGGCCTCGGCGACGGCGGCCTGCAACCGGCGCAGTACCGGGACGACTTCGCCGCGCAGGTAGATGAAGGCGTGACGGGCACGGATGGCATAGGCCGCGATGATCACTCCCTCGATGAGCAGGTGCGGCGCGGTCAGCATCAGCGGGGTGTCTTTACAGGTGCCGGGTTCGGACTCGTCGGCGTTGATCACCAGGTAGTGCGGCTTGGCGGACTTCTGGTCGATGAACGACCACTTCGTGCCGGTCGGGAAACCGGCCCCGCCGCGGCCACGAAGTCCGGACTCCTTGACCAGGTCGATCACGCCGTCGGCCGGCATGGCCAGTGCCCGCTGCAAGCCCTGATAGCCGCCGTTGTGCAGGTAGGTCTGCAGCGTCCACGGCTGCTCGTCATCCCAGAACCGGCTCAGCACCGGGGTCAGTGGCGTCTTGGGTGTCATTAGCTCTCCCCGGGTGCGTGCATGCGAAGTTCACCGGCGACGCGCAGGCCGGCGAGGGTGGGGTCCCCCGGTCTGCTGCCGGTCTCAGGCGTGCCCATGTCCATCCCGGCCAGCGCGCGGGAGGTCTGGCGAAAACTGCACAGCGGGCCGCCCCGTGTGGGTGTGACGTTCTGACCGGTGCGTAGGGAGGTGACGAGTTCCGTTGCGCTGGTCGGGGTTTGATTATCGAAGAATTCCCAATTCACCATGACGACCGGGGCGTAGTCACAGGCCGCATTGCACTCAACGTGCTCGAGGGTGATCATTGCGTCGTCGGTGGTCTGTCCGGCGTGCACGCCGAGTTCGCTCTCCAGCCTCTCGAGAATGGCGTCGCCGCCCATCACCGCGCACAGCGTGTTGGTGCAGACTCCGACCAGGAACTCACCGGTGGGGGTGCGCCGGTACATCGAGTAGAAGGTCGCCACCGCGGTCACCTCGGCGGGGCTCAGATCGAGTTGCCGCGCGCAGAAGTCGATACCGGCGCCGGTCAGATAGCCATCCTCGGACTGCACCAGATGCAGCAGCGGCAGCAACGCCGATCGCGAGTGCGGGTAGCGCGCGATGATGACCGCAGCGTCCGCGGCAAGCCGTTCGGTGGTCTCGGTTGGATAGGACGCCGGCCCGCCGATCGGTGAGCCGGGCTCCTCCGGCCGGGGGCCCAGAGTCAGATCGACGCTCATCGGTCGCCCCGTTCGATGTCGACGCTCATCGATCGACGCCACCCATCACGGGATCGATGCTCGCCACCGCGGCGATCACGTCGGCCACCATGCCGCCCTCGCACATCGCGGCCACCGCTTGCAGATTCGTGAAGCTGGGATCGCGGTAGTGCACCCGGTAGGGCCGGGTGCCGCCATCGGAGACCATGTGCACCCCGAGTTCACCGCGCGGAGACTCGACGGCGGTGTAGACCTGCCCGGCCGGAACCCGAATGCCTTCGGTGACGAGCTTGAAGTGATGGATCAGGCCCTCCATCGAGGTGCCCATGATCTTGGCGATGTGTTGCGGGGAGTTGCCGAGGCCGTCGGGCCCGAGTTGCAGATCAGCCGGCCAGGCCAGCTTCTTGTCGGAGATCATCACCGGACCCGGTTCCAGGCGCTGCAGACACTGCTCGACGATCCTGAGTGACTCGCGCATCTCGCCGATGCGGATCAGGTAGCGGCCGTAGCAGTCGGCGCCGGTGTCGGTGACGACGTCGAAGTCGTATGTCTCGTAGCCGCAATAGGGTTGGGACTTGCGCAGGTCATGCGGCAGGCCGGTGGAGCGCAGCACTGCGCCGGTGATCCCCAACGCCATGCAGCCGGTCAGGTCTAGGTAGCCGACGCCCTGGGTACGGGCCTTGAAGATGTAATTCTCGGTCATCAGCTCTTCGAGTTCGGTGAGCCGTCCCGGCAGAATCTTCAACAGTTCGGCAACCCGGGCCGCACCGTCCTCGGGCAGGTCGGCGGCCAGTCCACCGGGCCGGATGTAGGAGTTATTCATCCGAAGTCCGGTGATCGCCTCGAAGACGCTCAAGATCAGGTCGCGTTCCCGGAAACCGAAGAACATCACCGTCATGGCGCCCAGTTCCATACCGCCGGTGGCCAGCGCGACTAGGTGCGAGGAGATGCGGTTGAGTTCCATCATCATCACCCGGACTATCGAGGCGCGCTCGGGGATGTCCTCGGTGATGTCCAGCAGTCGCTCGACCCCGAGGCAGTAGGCGGTCTCGTTGAAAAACGGCGACAGATAATCCATCCGGGTCACGAAGGTCACGCCCTGAGTCCAGGTGCGGTACTCGAGGTTCTTCTCGATGCCGGTGTGCAGGTAGCCGATACCGCAGCGGGCTTCGACAACCGTCTCGCCCTCGATCTCCAGGATCAGGCGCAGCACGCCGTGCGTCGACGGGTGCTGCGGACCCATGTTGACCACGATTCGCTCGCCGGCCTGGCCTTCGCGTGCGGCGGTGACGATCTCGTCCCAGTCCTGCCCGCCGAGGGTGATGACAGTGTCGTCGATGCTCATCAGTGATACGACCTACGCTGATCGGGCGGCGGGATCTGGGCGCCGTGGTATTCCACCGGAACCCCGCCGAGCGGATAGTCCTTGCGTTGCGGATGACCGACCCAGTCATCGGGCATCTCGATGCGGGTCAGACCCGGATGGCCGTCGAAGATGATCCCGAAGAAGTCGTACGCCTCGCGTTCGTGCCAGTCGCATGTCGGGTACACACTGAACAGCGACGGAATGTGCGGATCGCTGTCGGGGCACGTCACCTCGAGTTGCAGCCTGCGGTTGTGCGTGATCGACAGCAACGGGTAGAACGCGTGCAACTCGCGGCCTGCGTCGTCGGGGTAATGCACACCCGATGTGCCGCAGCACAATTCGAACCGCAGCAACTCGTCGTCGCGCAGTGCCGCGGCTACCGTGAGCAGATGGTCGCGGTCGACCTCGAAGGTCAACTGGTCACGAAAGACGACCGCACGCACGATGGCGGCGTCGAACGTCTCGGCGCCCAGTACGTCGGTGAGGCGGTCGGTGATCTCGTCGAAGTACCCGCCGAAGGGACGTTCCGTGCTGCCGGACAGGGCGACCGGACGAACTAGCCTGCCGTAGCCGGAGGTGTCGCCGCTGCCGCTGATGCCGAACATGCCCCGGCGATCGCCGGCCGGGCCCGGACCGGTCATCGCAGCAGGCCTTTGAGTTCAATGGTCGGCTGCGACGCCAATGCCGCCTTCTCGGCGGCGGCAACCGCTTCGGCGCGGTGCACGCCGAGGGGCATTTCGGCGATCTTGGCGTGCAACGCCAAAATGGCGTGCAGCAGCATTTCCGGCCGGGGCGGGCAGCCTGGCAGGTAGATGTCCACCGGCACGACGTGGTCCACGCCCTGGACCACCGCGTCGTTGTTGAACATGCCGCCACTGGAGGCGCACACGCCCATGGCGAGCACCCACTTGGGTTCGGCCATCTGGTCATAGACCTGACGCAACACCGGTGCCATCTTCTGGCTGACCCGACCGGCAACGATCATCAGGTCGGCTTGGCGCGGGGTTGCCGAAAATCGCTCCATCCCGAAGCGGGCGATGTCGTATCGCGGCGATGCCGTCGCCATCATTTCAATTGCGCAGCAAGCCAAGCCGAAGGTAGCGGGCCACAGGGAGCCCTTGCGGACATACCCGGCGACCTTCTCCACGGTGGACAGCAGGATGCCGGCCGGCAGCGATTCCTCTAATCCCATTCGAGACCACCCCTTCGCCAGACGTAGGCGTATGCGACGAATACCGTGCCCACGAAGATCATCATCTCGACGAGTGCGAAGGTGCCCAGGCGGTCGAACGACACCGCCCACGGGTAGAGGAACACGATCTCAATGTCGAAGACGATGAACAGCATCGCGGTCAGGTAGTACTTGATCGGGAAGCGCTGGCCGAGTTGATCGCCGGCCATCGGCTCGATGCCGCATTCGTACGCGTCGAGCTTGGCGCGGTTGTAGCGCCTGGGTCCGACCAGCAGTGCGGTCGCCACCGAGACGACGGCGAAGACCGCGGCGATAGCCCCCAGCACCAGGATCGGCGTGTAGAGGTCCATGGCGATTTCCACTCTTCGTCCGGGCGCCCGACGGTGCTCGAGTGCCTGCTGAAGGCATAGCCTAGCGGGGCGTTACTGCACAGTCGCGCGGAGCAGGCCGACGACCGCGTCGCCGAGGCGGATCGGGTCGATCGGATGCGGGACCGCCGCCTCGGCGCGCGACCAATTGGCCAGCCAGGCGTCGTCGGCCCGGCCGGTCAGCAGCAGTACCGGCGGGCATCCGGTGATCTCGTCCTTGAGCTGTTTGGCGATGCCCATGCCACCCACCGGGGACGCCTCGCCGTCGAGAATGACCAGATCGAACCCACCGGCGTCCATCAGCGAGATGACCATCGGTCCGGTGGCGACCTCGGTGTAGGTCAGCTCCGGAAGTTCGGGGTGAATGCGACTGCCCAGGGCCAATCGGACCTGCTCGCGAGTGACGGCGTTGCTGCTGTAAACCAGGATGTGCAATGGCTGCGGGCTGGACACACGGCGATGCTACGCCCTGGTGAAGACGGCTAGGTCTGCGCAGCGTAGCCGGGGTGGGCGATCGCCAGCCGATGGCGCACCAGTTCCCGCAGGCAGCTCATGACGTCGGTGTCGCGGCCATCGAGTTCGCCGGCCCGGATGGCGGCAGCGAGGGCGTCCTCGTCGGCGTAACCCAGTGCGGCCAGCGCGGCTAAGGGTTCCTCGGCGCCCGAATCACGGAGTTCACGTTCGACGATCCGCAGAGCGTTCGCCGCGACCAGGGTGTGGAAGTTGACCGCCCCGGTGGTGGCGGGCCTGACCTCGCCGTCGAGAAACTCGGCGACGGCGGCGACCAATTCGGCGGCGGTGGGCCTGCCAAATCGCCGGCTCGCGCTACCGCTTTCGCTCACTGTGCCTCCTGTAGCAAATCCAGGACGTCCCACTCGGTCTCACACACCCGCCGGCCGATGGCGGCCAGTTCCACCGACCGGGTCTGACCGGACAGATGACGCTCGGCCTGGTACCGGCAGATGATGCCCCACTTCAGCGTGCCCAGCACCTGCCACCAGCGCAGCGCGGCCCGGTCGACGGAGGTTCCGTCGGCCCGTTCGTAGGCGGTGATGAAATCCTCGATGCTGCCCAACCCGCCCGCGGCGAGTTCGGCCGGCGCGCCGAACCGCCAGGCTCGCACACAGAACCAGGCCAGGTCCTCGTAGACCTCGCCGATGTGCACCGCTTCCCAGTCCAGTACCGCTGCCAGGGTTGACCCGTCGACGATCAGGTTGCCCATCCGAAAGTCGCCGTGCACCAGCCGGATCGCCGACGGCGCCGGACGGTTGGCCTCCAGCCAGCGAAATGCCCATTCGAACGTGGCCGTGGTGTCGCCCAACTCATCGAGCCGCTGGCGCCATTCGGCGATTTCGTCACGCTCGACGAGGCCGGCCGCGTCGGTCCGTGCTCGGTGGATGGCCGCCAGAGCCTGCGCGCACTGTTCCAGCAGCACGGCCCGACCGGTGTCGTCGAGGTTGCGCTGAATTTTTCGGACGATGGTCTCGCCGCCGACTTCATCGCAGATCAGGAATGGATTACCCAGTGCGGCAACGGAATTTGAGGCAGCGACGATATGCGGTACGGGAGCCCCGGCCTCGGCGGCGGCCTCCTGCACGGCCGCTTCGAGTTCCATTCCGGCAAAGCGGTTGTCCACCGGGGCGGAGCGCAGGATCAGTCGTCGGCGCTGTGCTGCGGTGACGGCGTCGAAGGAGTAGGTGGTTCTACTCGCTCCGCCGGTGAGCGTGTGCAGATTCTCG
>SYAA01000076.1 GCA_005789055.1 Actinomycetota bacterium | reverse complement strand
GCTACCGTCAATTCAAGCGGGTTGGTGAAGTCCAGTTCGCAGTACACGTCCGGAAACGCTTCAGCCAGCGACCGATTCATCCGGCGAGCACGTCGGATCAGGCCGAGTCGGGTTTCGTGATCCCACTTCGCCGCTCTCGTCACGGATATCCCGCCATCGCCCACGATGGTCAGGGTACTGACGTCGTCGCGCCGACCGCCGACAGACCGGTGGCAATTCGTGATCCCGATGAGACCTCACCCCGGTTAACTTCCCGGCTATGTCCTGGTTGGTGGCGACGTGTTTCCCGGGACTGTTGATGCTCTCCACCTACGGGTTGCAGCGGCTCGAAAGCGTTATCGGTGAGGCCGCGCCGTTCCGCGCACCGGAACCCCCGGTCCGCAATCCGGGCTTCGGACCTGGCCTGAGGCTGCTGGCCGAGGAACCCGGCCTGCCGACGCGGCTGTGCCCGAACCCGGAGCCGAATCGGCAGTTTCAGCCGACCGGATACGCCAATCGTGTGTAGCGTTGGCATTTCGCCGCAAGGCCAACCCTGAGCACGCAGCCGACAGCGCTGGCCTGCGCGCTTGGTAACACCGATCAGCTAAGGAAGGCGACGTGGACGAGATTCTGGCGAGGGCCGGCATCTTCCAGGGGGTCGATCCCGCCGCCGCCGCGGCGCTGACCAAGCAGCTTCAGCCGGCGGACTTCCCCAGGGGCCATACGGTGTTCTCCGAGGGCGAGCCCGGCGACCGGCTCTACATCATTCTTTCCGGCAAGGTGAAAATCGGCCGGCGCTCCTCCGACGGGCGGGAAAACCTCCTGACGATCATGGGACCGTCGGACATGTTCGGCGAGTTGTCGATCTTCGACCCGGGGCCACGTACCTCCAGTGCGACCACCATCACCGAGGTACGCGCGGTGGCCATGGACCGCGACGCGCTCAAGGCGTGGATCTCCGACCGGCCCGAGATCGCCGAGCAACTCCTTCGGGTGCTCGCCCGCCGACTGCGCCGGACCAACAACAATCTGGCCGACCTGATCTTCACCGACGTTCCGGGCCGGGTGGCAAAACAGCTGCTGCAGCTCGCCCAGCGCTTCGGCACGCAGGAGGGTGGCGCGATGCGGGTCACCCACGACCTGACCCAGGAGGAGATCGCCCAGCTGGTCGGCGCGTCGAGGGAGACGGTCAACAAAGCCCTCGCCGACTTCGCCCACCGGGGCTGGATCAAGCTGGAGGGCAAGAGCGTTCTGATCTGCGATTCCGAGCGGCTGGCCCGCCGCGCGCGGTGAACTAACTCGATCTCAGATAGGCCAGCTGGGCGCGAACCGAGGACTCCGCCGGTTTCCACAGGTCTTCCTCGACGTCGGTATAGACATGCTCGACCACCTGCCGCGGCGTGGCGTCCTCGCCCAGCGCCCGGAGGGCCTGACGAACCTGTTCGAGGCGCTGCGCACGGTGGGTCAGGTACATCGCCGCAACCGCGCTCAGATCACCGAGTTCGGGTCCGTGCCCGGGCAGCACGGCGCGTCGCCCCAGCGCCTCGAGCCGTCGCAGCGATGCGAGATAGTCCCCAAGACTGCCGTCCTCGTCATCGATCACGGTCGTCCCCCGGCCCAGAATGGTGTCCGCGGTCAGTACGGCGTCATCGAGAACGAAACTCACTGAATCGGCGGTGTGACCCGGGGTGGCCAGCACGGTGATCCGCAGCCCGGCAGCGTGGATCACCTCGCCGTCGATCAGATGAGCGCCCATTCCGCGCAGGAACCCGCTGCCTACCGACCGCACGCTGGCGCCCGTGCCGGCGACGAGCTTGTCGATGCCGTCGGTGTGGTCGCCATGGCGGTGGCTGATGAGCACCAGCCGGATGCGGCCCAGCGCCACCAGTCGCTCGATGTGGTCGTCCTGATCCGGCCCCGGGTCCACCACAACCACCTCGTCACTGCCCGGACCCCGCAGCACCCAGGTGTTGGTGCCCTCTAACGTCAGCGGGCCGGGGTTGTCGCACAGCAGCACCGCCGCCGTCTGGGTGACGTGGCGCAGGACGCCGTAGGCCGGAGAGGTCACCTCACCTCGACGATGAGTTCGACCTCCACCGGCGCGTCCAAGGGCAACTCCGATACCCCGACCGCCGAGCGGGCGTGGGCTCCTGCGTCTCCGAATAACTCCCCGAGCACTTCCGAGGCGCCGTTGACAACCCCGGGCTGACCGCTGAAGCCGGGCGCGGACGCGACGAACCCAACCACCTTCACGATCCGGATCACCGCGTCGATTCCGACCAGCGCATCGATGGCGGCCAACGCGTTGAGCGCGCACGTGCGGGCAGCGACCTTGGCCTGCTCAGGCGTCACCTCGGCGCCGACCTTTCCGATGTGGGTCAGGTCGCCCACCTGCAACGGCAGCTGGCCGGAGGTGTACACCAGAGTGCCGGTACGCACCGCCGGGACGTAGGCGGCCAACGGCTTCGCCACCGCCGGAAGAATGATGCCGAGTTCGGCCAGCCGTTCCGAGGCCGTCACTTTGGCCTCTTGAGATAGGCGACGTGCTGCTCACCAGTCGGGCCGTTAAGCACGGCCACCAATTCCCATCCGTCGGCGCCCCACTGATCGAGGATCTGCTTGGTCGCGTGGGTCAGCAGGGGGATGGTCGCGTACTCCCAGGTGGTTACTTGGCTCATGGCGGGAGCCTATCGCTCCCCGCCGGTCCTGGAGGCTTCGATAGCATGTGCACATGGCGACCACACCGGGTGACCGCAGCGCAACCGGTTGGCCCGCCCGATTGACCGAGGCCCGTCTGCACTTCGTCACCGGCAAGGGCGGAACCGGGAAGACCACGGTCGCAGCCGCTTTGGCGTTGACCCTGGCAGCCGGTGGCCGACGAGTGCTCTTAGTGGAAGTCGAAGGGCGCCAAGGGATTGCGCAGCTATTCGACGTTCCGCCGTTGCCGTACGAAGAAGTCAAGGTCGCTACCGCCGAGGGGGGCGGTCACGTCAACGCGTTGGCCATCGAAATCGAGGCGGCCTTCCTGGAATACCTCGAAATGTTCTACAACCTGGGCATCGCCGGACGCGCCATGCGCCGGATCGGAGCAGTCGAATTCGCCACCACGATCGCCCCTGGTCTGCGGGATGTGCTCCTGACCGGCAAGATCAAGGAGGCGGCGATCCGGGTGGACCGCAAGAAGCGCCCCGCCTACGACGCCATCGTCGTCGACTCCCCGCCAACCGGACGGATCGCCCGTTTCCTCGACGTGACCAAGGCGGTTGCGGATCTGGCCACCGGCGGCCCCGTGCACTCCCAGGCAGAAAGTGTGGTGCAGTTGCTGCACTCCGAACAGACCGCAATCCACCTGGTCACCCTGTTGGAGGCGCTGCCGATCCAGGAAACGATCGAGGCGATCGAGGAACTCGAGAAGCTCCAATTGCCCATCGGGGCGGTGATCGTCAACCGCAACATCGCGCCGTTTCTTCCGGCCGGCGATCTGGCCAAGGCCGCCAAGGGTGAGGTCGATGCGGCAACGGTGCGCACCGCCCTGTCCCGAGCGGGCATCAAACTCAACGACGCCGACTTCGCAGGCTTGCTCACCGAAACG
>SYAA01000075.1 GCA_005789055.1 Actinomycetota bacterium | reverse complement strand
CAGCGCAACATCATCGCCGAGCGTCTGCTCGGGTTGCCCAGGGAGAGCGCCGGGGTGAAACGATGAGGTTCGCACTCGCCACCGAGCAGCACGACTTCGCTGCCAGTATCGACGCGGCGATGGCCGCGGCAGATGTGCCGGGTGCGGTTCGGGCATGGGCTGCGGGCGACACCACACCGGGACGCAAAGTCTGGCAGCGATTGGCCGAGTTGGGCGTGACCGCACTGGCCGTGCCGGAGGAATTCGACGGCCTCGGAGCCCACCCGATAGATCTGGTGGTGGCGTGCGAACGGCTGGGGCGCTGGTGCGTGCCGGGACCGGTTGCCGAATCCATCGCCGTGGCACCGGTTCTCCTGGCGGGAGACGACCGGTCCGCCCGGATCGCCGCCGGTGACCTCATCGCCACCGTCGCGATGCCGCCGGCGGTGCCCCGGGCTGTCGACGCCGATTTCGCCGGCTTGGTGCTGCTGGCCGACGCGGGTGCGGTGAGCGACGCACTCGTCGGCGAACAGTGCAGGTCCGTGGACCCGAGCCGGCGGTTGTACGAGACTTCCGCTGCAGGACCGCCGCGTGCTGCCGACGTGGCGCGAGCGTACGAATTCGGCGTACTGGCCACCGCCGCACAATTGATCGGTGCCGGCCAGGCGATGCTGGACGCGTCGGTGGAGTACGCCAAACAACGCACGCAGTTCGGCCGGGTGATCGGTGGCTACCAGGCGATCAAGCACAAATTGGCTGACGTGCACATCGCCGTTGATTTGGCGCGACCGCTGCTGTACGGGGCCGCGTTGTCGTTGGCCGAGGGCTCCGTCGACACCGCACGTGACGTCAGCGCGGCAAAGGCGGCGGCATCGGACGCTGCCCTGCTCGCGGCCCGGACCGCGTTGCAGACCCATGGCGCGATCGGCTACACCGCTGAACACGACCTCTCGCAGTGGCTCCTGCGGGTACAGGCTCTACGCTGCGCGTGGGGTGATCCGGCGAGTCACCGCCGCCGAGTTCTGGAGAACCTGTGACCACGACCGAAGAACGTCAACTGCTTCGCCAGACCGTCGCCGCACTGGTCGGCAAGCAGGCCTCCCCCGAGGCCGTTCGGCGCGCCATGGAGTCCCCACGCGGATACGACGAGGCGCTGTGGTCGATCCTCTGCGAACAGGTCGGTGCGGCGGCGTTGGTGGTGCCTGAGGAACTCGGCGGCGCCGGTGGCGAGTTGGCCGACGCGGCAGCGGTTCTGGAGGAACTCGGTCGCGGCCTGGTGCCCACCCCGCTACTCGGCACGACGTTGACGGAAGTGGCGTTGCTGGCCGGCGACGATCCCGACGGTGGCGCCCTGGAGCAACTCGCCGCCGGTTCGTCGATCGGCGCGCTGGTCTTCGATCGCGACTATGTGATCAACGGCGAGATCGCCGACGTGGTGATCGCCGTCGAGGACGCGCGCATCCTGCGCTGGAGCGACGTGACCGCCGAACCGGCGCACACCCTGGACCCGACGCGGCGACTCGCCCGCGTCGTGCCGGGATCATCGGCGGTGATCGGCACCGACCCCGGACTGGAAGACATCGCGGTGATCCTGCTGGCCGCAGAGCAGATCGGGGCTGCGGCCCGCTGCCTGGAACTCACGGTCGACTACACCAAACAACGCATACAGTTCGGCCGGCCGATCGGAAGCTTCCAGGCCCTCAAGCATCGGATGGCCGACATGTATGTCGCCGTACAGTCGGCACGTGCTGTCGTCGGCGAGGCGATCGACCAGCCCACCCCGGTCAAGGCCGCACTGGCCCGACTTGCTGCCAGTGAAGCATTTTGCGCCGTCGCGGGCGAGGCGATTCAGTTACACGGTGGTATCGCAATCACCTGGGAACACGACATTCAGCTGTACTTCAAACGGGCCCACAGCAGCGCCCAGTTGTTCGGGCCGCCCCGCGATCAGTTGCGTCGGCTCGAGTCGGAGGTCTTTTAGACGATGTGGTTGTCGGGGCGATGAGGTCGTCGGGGCGATGACGCCTCACATTGCCCGCCGGGCCGGCATCCCGCCGTTTCACGTGATGGATGTGTGGCTGGCGGCCGCCGAGCGCCAGCGCAGCCACGGCGATCTGGTGAACCTGGCGGCGGGCCAGCCGAGTGCCGGCGCACCCGCGCCGGTGCTGGCCGCAGCGGCAGCGGCGCTGCAATCGAATCAGCTCGGGTACACCGTGGCACTGGGTATCGAGGAACTGCGCACCGCGATCGCCGGCTCCTACGCGACGAACTACGGCCTCGACGTAACCGCCGACGACGTGGTGATCACCACCGGATCCTCCGGGGGTTTCCTGCTCGCTTTCCTGGCCTGCTTCGACGCCGGGGACCGGGTGGCGATCGCGAGCCCGGGCTATCCCTGCTATCGCAACATCCTTTCGGCCCTCGGCTGCGAGGTCGTCGAGATCGAGTGCGGACCGCAAACACGGTTCCAACCGACGGTCGAAATGCTCGCCGCCCTCGATCCGCCGGTCCGTGGAGTCATCGTCGCCAGCCCTGCGAATCCGACCGGAACCGTGCTCCCGCCGGCCGAATTGGCCGCGATCGCGCGCTGGTGCGACGCCGAGGGCGTTCAACTCATTAGCGACGAGGTGTACCACGGCCTGATCTATCCGGGGTCGCCGGCGACCTCCTGCGCGTGGGAGAGTTCCCGCAACGCCGTCGTCGTGAACAGCTTCTCGAAGTATTTCGCCATGACCGGTTGGCGACTCGGCTGGCTCCTGGTACCGACGGAGTTGCGCCGGACGGTGGACTGCCTGACCGGGAACCTCACCATCTGCCCGCCGGTGCTACCGCAACGCGCCGCCGTGGCGGCCTTCACGGCGGAGGCCGTCACCGAGGCGCAGGGGCATCTGCGCCAGTACGCGGCGAACCGCGACACGCTACTGGCCGGTCTCCGCCGCGTGGGCATTACCCGACTCGCTCCCCCCGATGGCGCGTTCTACGTCTACGCGGACGTATCGGATTTCACCTCCGACTCGTTGCGATTTTGCGAACGGCTGCTGGCCGATACCGGTCTGGCGATCGCTCCCGGCGTGGACTTCGACACCGCGCGCGGAGGATCCTTCGTGCGACTGTCCTTCGCCGGACCCGCAGCCGACATCGCCGAGGCGGTGCGCCGGTTGGAGCAATGGCTTCCCCGCCAGGGGGCGGAGACTTGATTACCGGCGCCAAGCCTGGTGCAGTCGACCCATGCCCTTCCTCGACCACGAACGCGGCCCCGTCTATTACCGACACTGGGCCACGCCTCAACCGCGGGCCGCGGTGGTGTTCCTGCACGGTTTTGGCGAGCACACCGGCCTGTATCACCGGTATGGATTCACGCTCAACGCCGCCGGGATCGACCTCTGGGCAGTCGATCAGTTCGGCCACGGGCTCTCCCCCGGCGAGCGCGGCATGCTCGGCACCCTCGAGGACAGCTCCGAACTCACCAGCCGGCTGACTGAGCTCATCGAGCAACACCATCCCGGGCTACCGCTGGTAGCACAAGGTCATTCCTACGGTGCGGTCGTCACACTGTTCGAGCTACTGGCACAACCCGGCAGATACCGGGCCGGGGTCATCTCCGGGGCACCGCTGGTCCCGGTCGCCGAGTTCGTCGACCTCAACACGGTGATCAATCTCGATGTGCGTGGTTTGTCGAACGACCCGTTCTATCTGGATTGCATCCAAAACGACCCGCTGTCGTTCACCAACACCGACGGCAGGGCGCTGACCCGGGAGCTTGACCGCGCCTGGCACCGCTTCGGCACTGAGTTGCCGACGCTGGTGGTTCCAACCCTGGCCGTACACGGCGAGAATGACCCCATCGCCGCCGTCGGGGCGGTTCGGGCGTATGCCGAGCAGATCCCTGCCCTGCGGATCGCGGAGTTCGACGGCACCCTCCACGATGTCCTCAACGACACCACCCACCGGCAGGTGGCCGAGGTGATCACGACGTTCATCGACGAGCAGACGTAGCTACAGCCAGGTGTCAGGCGAAGTGGCGGTGAGGAACGACTCAAGATCGTCGCGCCATTGGGCCGGGGTGTTCTTGTCCGGTTCGATCCCGGTGTACTCACCCCGATAGAACAGCAGCGGCCTCGGCTTGACCGTCGGCACCTCCGACAGCGACTGCACCGCGCCGAAGACCACGAAGTGATCGCCCCCGTCGTGCACGGAATGCACCGTGCAGTCGATGTGGGCCTGGGACCCCTCCAGGATCGGCGAGCACAGGTCCGATCTCCGCCAGTCGACGCCGGCGAACGTGTCGGGTTCCTTTGATCCGAACCGAGCGCACACCTCAAGCTGGGTCTCGGCGAGCACATTGACGCAAAACACTCCGCTGGCCTCAATGGCCTGCCACGACCGCGAGAGTTTTGTCGGGCAGAAAAGCACCAGCGGTGGATCCAGTGACAGCGCGGCGAAGGATTGGCAGGCGAACCCGAGTGGGGCACCGTCATGCATCGTCGTGATGATGGTGATCCCGGTGCAAAACTGACCGAGCACGTGGCGGAACGCCCGGGGGTCGATCGGTTCAGCCGTCATGGCGGCCGCTACTTGGCGTGCGAACCGATAGTGAAGTCATGCCCCCACAAGCTCACCGCGGTGCTCTCCCGAGCGACCCAGTCGTCGTCGTCGACTTCGAGCCCCTCGCAACCGAATTCGATGTCGAACCCGCCCGGGGTCTTCATGTAGAACGACAGCATCTTGTCGTTCACGTGTCGGCCCAGCGTCGCCGACATCGGAACCTTGCGCCGCAGCGCCCGGTCCAGGCACAGTCCGACGTCGTCGCTCTCCCCCACCTCGACCATCAGGTGCACGACGCCACTGGGCGTGGGCATAGGCAGGAAGGCCAGACTGTGGTGCCGCGGGTTGCAGCCGAAGAAGCGCAACCAGGCCGGCGCGCCGTCGGCCGGTCGGCCCACCATCTGCGGCGGCATCCGCATCGAGTCACGCAACGTGAACCCGAGTACGTCGCGATAGAAGTGCAGTGCCTCGGCGTCGTCATGGGTGGACAGCACCACGTGGCCCAGTCCCTGCTCCCCGGTGACGAACTTGTGCCCGTACGGGCTCACCACCCGGCGGTGTTCCAGCGCCGCTCCGTGGAAGACCTCCAGCCGGTTACCCGACGGATCGCAGAAGGTGATCATCTCGTCGACCCGGCGATCGGCCAGTTCGGCGGCGGTGGCCTCTTTGTAGGCCACGCCCTCGATGTCGAGCGCGTTGCGGATGTCCTGCAGGCCTGCGGCATTGGCGCACTCCCACCCGGCCTCCGAAAGCCGGTCATGCTCGCCGGGGACGATGACCAGCCGCGCCGGGAAGTCGTCCATCCGCAGGTACAACGCGCCGTCGACCGCGCCCTTGCCCTCAACCATGCCGAGCACCTTGAGTGCGTACTCCCGCCACGCGGGGACGTCGGTGGACTCAAAGCGCAGATAACCGAGTGAGCGAATGGGACTCACGAGCCACCCCCGAGGAAGTCGATGGTCAGCGTGTTGAACTCGTCGAACTTTTCCACCTGCGCCCAGTGGCCGCACCGGCCGAAGACGTGCAGTTGAACCCGCGGAATCTGCTTGAGCGCTACCAGCGCACCATCGAGTGGGTTGACGCGGTCCTCCCGGCCCCAGATCAGCAGCACCGGCTGGCGCAGTTTGTACACCTCGCGCCACATCATGCCGAGTTCGAAATCGGGGCCCGCAAACGACTTCCCCATTGCCCGGGCCGCCGCCAGTGATTCAGGTGCGCTGGCGATGGCGAAGCGTTCATCGATGAGTTCCGGCGTGATCAGCTTCTGGTCGAAAACCATGATCCGAAGGAAGCGCTCCAAGTTCTCCCGGGTGGGCTCGGCGGTGAAACGGCCGAGCAGCTTGACGCCCTCGGTGGGGTCGGGCGCAAAAAGATTGACCGACAGCCCGCCCGGACCCATCAGGACCAGTCGGCCCGCACGCTCGGGGTGGTCGAGTGCGAAGCGGACGGCGGTGCCGCCGCCGAGCGAGTTACCCACCAGCGCAGGACGTTCGACGCCGAGGTGGTCCAACAGTGCCAGCAATGCGTCGGAGCTGTAGCGGTTGTACTGCTCGTGCTCGGTGTGCTTGTCGGAGTGGCCGTAGCCCGGCTGATCGACGGCAAGGACATGAAAGTGCCTGGCAAGGACGGCGATATTGCGGCCGAAGTTCGACCAACTCGACGCACCCGGGCCGCCGCCGTGCAGGAGCACCACGGTCTGCTCGTTGCCGACGCCCGCCTCGTGATAGTGCAGGCGCATATCCCGCCCGCCGGTGTGGACGTCGGCGAACCGGGAGGTGGACTCGAAGGTGTGGTCCTGCTGCGACTCGGCTTCCTGAATGAACCCCGTCATCGCGGCGTTAGACCATCGTGTCGCCGATGGGCAACCCGAATTCGTGGTTGCCGTACATGACGTACGCGCGCTCAGCATCGTTGGCGGCGTGCACCCTGCCCGCGTGCGCATCGCGCCAGAACCGTTGCACCGCCTGGTCGCTATTGAGCGCGGTGGCTCCGGCAGCCTCGAAGAGCCGGTCGATGGAGGCGATGGCCCGGCCGGTGGCGCGGACCTGGTCGCGGCGGGCACGGGCCCGCAGTTCCATCGGGACCTCCTGGCCGGCGCACAACAGCTCGTACTCCTCGGCGAGGTTGCCCTTCAACTGGCGCCACGCGGCGTCGATATCGCTGGCGGCCTCGGCAATGCGGACCTTGGCGAACGGATCGTCCTTGGCCTTCTCGCCGGCGAATGCAGCACGGACGCGCTTGCCCTGGTACTCCACGTGGGCGTCGTAGGCGCCGTACGCCATGCCGACGATGGGCGTCGAAATGGTGGTGGGATGCATTGTGCCCCAAGGCATCCGGTACACCGTCGCGGTGTTGGTCTTCAGCCCGCCCGCGGTGTGGTTGTTCATCGCCCCGTAGGACAGGACCCGGTGGCGCGGCACGAACACGTCCTTGACCACCAGGGTGTTGCTGCCGGTGCCCTTAAGCCCGACCACGTTCCACTCGTCGCGGATCTGATAGTCGCCGAGCGGCATCAGGAAGCTGCCGAAATCGACTGGGCGGCCGTCCTTGATCACCGGCCCGCCGACGAAGGTCCAGGTGGCGTGGTCACATCCCGACGACCACAGCCAGTTTCCGTTCACCAGGTAGCCGCCGTCGACGACCACTCCGGCGCCCATCGGCGCGTACGACGACGAGATCCGCACCGTCGGATCATCGGCCCAGACGTCCTCCTGAGCCTGCTGATCGAACTGCGCGAGATGCCAGTTGTGCACGCCAAGGATCGAGGTGGCCCACCCGGTGGACCCGCAGGCGCTGGCAATCCGGCGCACGGCCTCGAAGAACAGCGTGGGATCGCACTGCAAGCCACCCCACTGCTCGGGTTGAAGCATCTTGAAGTAGCCGGCGGCATCGAGATCGGCGATCGTCGCGTCGGGAAGCCGGCGCAGATCTTCGGTCTCCTGGTTGCGCTCCCGCAACCGCGGCAGGAGATCGTCGATGGCGGCCAGGACCGACTGCGCGTCGCGCTGCTGAATGGACGTCATTGCATGCCTCCCGTGAAGTCTTTCTGTG
>SYAA01000074.1 GCA_005789055.1 Actinomycetota bacterium | reverse complement strand
TCCGCAACCGCTGGGCCTCCAACAGCTTGCCCTGGCGTTCGAGTTCGGCGAGCCGATCCGCCAACTCCTCCTCGATGGTCGAGATGGCCGCCGCCATCCGCTCCGGGCCGGCAACGTAGTGCGTGGCCGGGAAGATCCGCAACGAGTCCACCTTGCGCACCACGTCCCCGGTCAGCGGGTGCAGGTAGTAAAGGGCCTCGATCTCGTCGCCGAAGTACTCGATGCGGACCGCCAGTTCCTCGTACGACGGGATGATCTCCACGGTGTCGCCGCGAACCCGGAAGGAGCCGCGGGT
Organism: Actinomycetota bacterium; assembly: GCA_005789055.1. Lineage (GTDB taxonomy): Bacteria > Actinomycetota > Actinomycetes > Mycobacteriales > Mycobacteriaceae > Mycobacterium. Next base: position 4,522 of record SYAA01000074.1, on the reverse strand, counting down.
GAAGGCCATGTCGTTTCGGCTGTACTGGACGTCGACCAGGAGTCGCAACAGGGCATCGCGCGGCACCTCGCCGCCGACCTGCAACTCCACCGACCGGTCCAGGTAGGACTGCGGCGTGCCCAGGCCGTAGATGCACGACACCGACGCCACCACCACCACGTCCCGCCGGGACAGCAGGTTGGAGGTGGCGGAGTGCCGTAGTCGCTCGACATCGTCGTTGACCGAACTGTCCTTTTCGATGTAGGTGTCGGTCTGCGCGATATATGCCTCAGGTTGGTAGTAGTCGTAATACGACACGAAGTATTCGACAGCGTTGTTGGGCAACATCTCTCGCAACTCGTTGGCCAGCTGGGCAGCGAGAGTTTTGTTGGGCGCCATCACCAGGGTGGGCCGCTGCAGTTTTTCGATGAGCCAGGCCGTAGTGGCCGATTTGCCGGTTCCGGTGGCACCGAGCAACACCACATCGCGCTCCCCCGCCAGGATCCGGCGCTCCAACTCCTCGATCGCGGCGGGCTGATCCCCGGCCGGCTGGTATTCGCTGACCACCTCGAAGCGCGATCCGGTGCGCACCGCGTCCTCAACAGCCCGGGACTGCGAATGCGCCACCACGGGATGTTCGGAAGCGAAGGCCATAAGAACAGCGTAAGCCGGGGGGCCGTCGGCTTCCGCCATGGTCTGATCTTCGCGAAATCCGTATCATCAGTTCCTGGCCGAATAGGCCCGCCCCACGTGGCCCGGGGACATCGGGGGCATTGGGGACATCTGCGGCATTGGGGACATCTTTGTGACTGAATTGGCGACTGCGGCGATCGCGCTCCTGTGCATGTGCGCGGGCATCGCTCTCGGCTTTCTGCTGCGCGTGGCACTGCGGGAAACTGTCACCGAAGCCAAGGAAATCGTCGGCGTCGGCGACGGCGGCGTCACCGGCCTGGTGGTCCTGCTGGCGGCACTGGTTCTGGGTCTGCTGATCAACTCGGCCACGAACTCGTTCAACGACGTCGGCGATGGTCTGGCCGAGGGCGCGGCGAGGGTGTCTCTCGCCGGACAACTGCTCGCGGACTACGGCCCGTCGGCTGAGCCGGCCCGACGCGCACTGTGTGACGCCGCTGGCAGCGCCATGCGCCTTGAGACCGTGGGTGCCGGCACGTCGACGGTGTTCCAAGAACGGCTGGAACCGGTAAGCCGCCAGATCCGCGCGCTGTCGCCGACAACGCCGGAGCAGATCGACATCAAACCGCGCGTCGAGCAACTCATCGAAGACGTCAGACTTACCCGCCGCAATGTGTTCGTGGAGTCGAACACCCGAACGCCAAGGCTGCTTACGGTGGTGTTGGTATTCTGGCTGTCGGCGGTGTTTACCGCCTTCGCTCTCCAGGCTCCCCGGAGTTTGTTGGCCCTGTGCACGCTACTCATCGGCGCGCTCTCAGTCTCTGGAGCGATCTTCCTGATGGAGGAACTGTATTCACCCTTGAATGGCCTTATCGTCGTCTCGACCGAACCTCTGCAGCGCACGCTCGCGACTTTTTGCCCATGAGCACGCACCCGCCGCCCATCCATCCGCCGCCCATCCATCCGCCGCCCATCCATCCGCCGCCCATCCATCCGCCGCCCATCCATCCGCCTAAGCGTGAGACCTTCGACCTCGTCGCGCGTACCAACACCGATCCCAAGGGCATCGTCCGCGATGTCGATGAATACCGGCTAACGCCGTGGGGTCTCTACATGGCCCGGCCCACGCCTGGCCGGGCTCAATTCGGATACCTCGAATCATGGCTGCTGCCCGAGTTGGGTCTGCGAGTCAGCGTCTTCCATTTCAACCCGGGCCACGAGCGCGATCAGGATTTCTATCTCGACATCGCCCAGATCAGCATCGGCGCGGAACGCTGGGAGACCGACGACCACTACCTTGACGTCGTGGTGCGCACCGGTCGCGGTGCCGACCTCGTCGATGTCGACGAGTTGCTCCAGGCCCACCGAGATGGCCTGGTGACCACCGAGACAGCCCGGGCGGCGTTGCAGTGCGCGGTGTCGGCCGTGGAAGGCCTGGCCGCGCACGGTTACGACTTAAACGCCTGGTTGAGCGCTATCGGTGTGCAATTGAGCTGGCGGTAGGCGTATTCTCTGCACCCGTGGGACGCATGAGGCGCGCGGTGTCGCTCGGTGCCATTGGGGCGCTGACGGCGACCGTGTTGGGCACCGGTATCGCGGGTGCCGATGACGTCGACGGGACCGCGAACGTCGCCGGAACCCAGGACGCTGCCACTACCGAGGACGCCGGTACCCAGGACGCCGTCTTGCACAACATCATCTACCGGGCCCGGGTGACCGGACTGGCCCGCGGTGCACTCATCGGCTATCGGATTAGCGACACCCAGGTCAACAGTGCGGATCCGACCATGCTGCCCGGCCGTAATTTCGAAGCCACCGGAATCCTGACCGACCCAAAAGAGGCCGGCATGCGGATTTCGATTCAGTGGCCGTACTCGGCCAGCCTGCACTGCGAGATCCTGGTCGATGACCAACTCGTGATTCAGGCCGACCAGTTCATTGCCCCTCGGCTGACGCCGGCGAAGGACGATCCGGACTATGGCGCAATGAACTGCGGCGCGCCGCTGAGCAACGCCACCGGCGTCCCGATCGCGCCGGAGGACTTACCCCCCGGGGATATGCCCCCGACGGATATGCCCCCGATGGATGCGCCCCCAGTGGATATGCCTCCAGTGGATATGCCCGCGATGGACTTGAGCGCACCGGGACCCGACCAGGCTGCCGCGCCTAGCTGACCGGTGGCCATCCGGTGGCCTGGGCCCACGCCCAGGCCCGACCGTGCGCGTCGGCGAACCACTGGTGCGTGGTGTTCGATCGTTTGGCGTGCGCGTAGTCGGCGCACACTCCCGGGTTGGCGTTCAACCAGTCGACGAACAGCAGCGCGAACTGCTGGTTGGGCCAACCGTCGACCCGGATGTGAATGTGGGTCGGCCGACCGGGATCAGCTGAAGCGTGAAACCGCTTGCGCCACAGGCTCACATCGGTGGCCGCATCAAAACAGACATCGGTAGTGACGGACTCGACCCTCGGGTAACCGGCTGCACGCAGATGTCCGGAAAATTCATCGGCGACATCCAGAGACGCAACGGTCACCTGCACGTCGATGACGTCCCGGGCATCCAACCCGGCGACCGCGGTCGAGCCGATGTGGTCGATGCGTTCCGCCCGGTGCCCACACGTGGTGTTGAGTCGGTCGAGTATCCGGGCGGCCTGATCGCTCCACAGCGGATCGGCCGGCACGATGTCATCCGACTCCGCGGCGGGTGTGCCGGTGGTGAGGTTATGCGCGAATGGCAGGATCCGCTGGTACCAGAGTTCGCGGGCCTGCTCCACCAGTCGACCCTCGGTGCCGGAGTTGTCCAGCCAGACATCGGCGACTCTGCGGCGCTGCTCCTCGGTCGCCTGGGCGGCGATCCGCGCCCTGGCATCCGCCTCATCCATCCCGCGAATACCGATCAGCCGGGTCAACCGCACGTCTTCATCGGCGTGCACCACCACGACCAAGGGGAACAGCGGGGCCATCCGGGACTCGACCAGTAACGGAATGTCCTCGACGATCACCTGATCCTCGCCGACGGCCGCGACGATCTCGGCGCGCCGGGTCGCGACCAGGGGGTGAACAATCGCGTTGAGCCTGGCGCGCTGCTCCTCGTCGCCGAAGGCCTTGGCTGCCAACGCCGGGCGGTTCAGCGCCCCATCGGGTAACAGGATGTCATCGCCGAAATGATCGACCAGCGCGGCCAAACCCTGCGTGCCCGGTTGGACCACCTCGCGGGAGATCACGTCGCCGTCGACGATGATCCCGCCGCACTCGGCGAAGGCGGTCGACACCGTCGACTTCCCCGCGCCAATCCCCCCGGTCAGGCCGATGCGCAGCATGGCGCGATCCTCAGGGTCGTGGAGTGAATCAGATGCGGCTGGATCAGGCGTTGCCGGCCAGCTTTTCGCGCAGTGCTGCGAGTTGGCCGTCGCTGGCCAGGGATCCGCTGGCCGAATCGTCGTCATCGGAACTCGAACTTGACGATGTCGAGCTGGACGTCGGATTCTCCTCGGCGGCAGCGGCGTCGGCAGCGGCGAACTTCTCCATCTGCGTGGTGTGCATCTTGTGCCGACGCTCGGCCTCGGCGTAGCGGGCCTCCCACGCGGTGCGCTGGGAATCGAAACCATCGAGCCATTCGTTGGTCGCGGAGTCGAAGCCCTCGGGGAAGATGTAGTTGCCCGCCTCGTCGTAGCTGTCGGCCATGCCGTACTTCGACGGGTCGAACTCCTCGGCGTAGTCCTCGTTGGCCTGCTTGAGGCTCAACGAGATCCGGCGACGCTCGAGGTCGATGTCAATGACCTTCACCATGGCGTCGTCATTGACGCCGACCACCTGGTCGGGCACCTCGACGTGGCGCTCGGAGAGTTCGGAGATGTGCACCAGACCTTCGATACCCTCCTCGACCCGGACGAACGCACCGAACGGCACCAGCTT
>SYAA01000073.1 GCA_005789055.1 Actinomycetota bacterium | reverse complement strand
GCTGGGTGGCCGGCGACGGGTGGTAGCGACGCCACACGAACAGCCCGGGAAGGTCCAGGCAGTGATCAGCATGCAGATGCGACAACAGAATGTTCACCTGGTTGGGATCGGCGTGACGCTGCAGTGCACCGAGGACACCGCCGCCGAAGTCGACCACCAGCGGCGTGGTGTCGGGCGCGGTCAGCAGATAGCCCGACGCCGGGGAGTCGGGTCCGACGACGCTGCCGGAGCAGCCCAGCACCGTGAGTCGCACCGGTTCAGCTTGCCACGAGGAATCGGCCGACGGCTCAATTCCGGACGCCGACATGGCGGACGGCCGGCCGTGCCCCGGTGATCACCGGGCCCAGGAACCGCGCGGCCAGTGCCGTGAACGACTCCGGGTCACCGGTCGCCTCGAAAACCCGCGACGCCGGTGGCGCGTCGTGGGGGCGCAGCGCGTCGCGCTCGGTGAGCACCCGCAGCAGATCCTTTGCCGTCTCCTCAGCACTGGAGACCAGCGTGACGTTGTCTCCGGCCACCAGTTGGATCACCCCGGACAGCAGTGGGTAGTGCGTGCAGCCCAGCACGAGGGTGTCGACTCCGGCGCGATGCAGGGGCTCCAGATAGGACTCGGCGACGGCCGACACCTCACGGCCGCTGGTGATACCGCGCTCGACGAAATCCACGAACTGCGGGCAGGCCACGGCGGTCACCTCGACGTCGCGGGCGGCGGTGAACGCGTCCTGGTAGGCGCCCGAGGCGATCGTCGCCGCCGTGCCGATCACCCCGATGCGCCCGGTCCGGGTGGTCGCGACCGCTCGACGGACGGCCGGCAGAATCACCTCGACGACGGGAACGTCGTAGCGCTCCCGGGCATCGCGCAGACAGGCCGCCGAGGCGGTGTTGCAGGCGATCACGATGGCCTTGACGCCCCGGTGCACCAGATCGTCACCGATCGCCAGTGCATGCGCGCGCACCACCGGGATGGTCAGCGGCCCGTACGGTCCGTGGGCGGTATCACCGACGTAGACGACGTCCTCATCGGGCAACTGGTCGATGATCGAGCGCGCCACCGTCAGGCCACCCACGCCGGAGTCGAAAATGCCGATCGGGGCCAGTCGGTCGATCACGAGGCCGGCCCCGGCAACTGGCCGGCTTTCCGGCGGAGCCGGGCCTGCCGTTCCGGCCCGGACAGCCAGTAGGCGGCCAGCACTCCGGCGATCGCGCCGCACAGATGGCCCTGCCAGGACACCCCGCCGCAGCGATCAAGCACCGGGACCGCGCCCAGCAGCACCCCGCCGTAGATGAACATCACCACTCCGGAGACGGCGATCTGCCAGAGATGGCGGGTGAGCCAGCCGAACACCAGCAGGAAGGTCAGCCAGCCGAAGATCAATCCGGAGGCGCCGATGTGATTGGTTCCCAGCGCGCAGCTTCCGATGCCGCCGATCAGCCAGGTGCCCAACCCGCCGAGAATCCAGATGATCGCGGTTGCCCACACGAACCGGGCCATGCCGGCGAGCGTCACCAGGAAGCCGAGCACCAGGGCGGGCACCGTGTTGGCCAGCAGGTGGGCCCAGTCCGCGTGCAGCAGTGGGGCGAAGAGGATGCCCTTGAGTCCGTCGGTCTCCAACGGCCTGATTCCGTTGCGGTCGAGAGCGTGCCCGGCCAACTGATCGGCGATCTCGATGATGTAGAGCAGTGCGACGAAGGACAGGATCGTCGCGCCGCCCACCTTCCACCCCGGCCACTTGGCGGGCGGCCTCCCGGAAGACGGCTCGGTCATAGCCCAAGGTTAACCGGTGCCACATTCATCGAGACTGCGCACAGATCGCGATTTCGAGCCGATACACGATCTGTGCGCAGTCTCGACGCTCTATTGAAAAGCCCCGGGCACCATGCCGCGGTAGGTGGGGATCGCGGCCGCCGACTCAGCGGCCAGCACACCGGCAAGAACGGCTCTGGCCAGACAATCGGCCGCCGCCACCCCGATCGCGGTGGTGAGGGCCATTTCCGGGCTCATCGCCGCCGGGGTGTCCGGTGATGGCTCGACCTCGACGGCGCCGGTGGCCAGCATGAAGACGGTATCGCCGTCCAGTGGCGTATGCACCGGCCGGATCGACCGGGCTAAGCCGTCCTGGGCCGCGACAGCGACGCGGTGACACGCGGCTTTGGACAGTGCGGCATCGGTGGCGATCACCGCGATGGTGGTGTTCAGTGGGCTCAGTTCCCGCTGGCGCGCCGCGTAGGCGGCGATCTGCTCGGGCGGCGGCACGCTCAGCCCGAACTCGGCGGCGAACTCGGCCATCCAGGGCAGACCGGTCGCGGTGTCGAACACCTCGCCGGCAGAGTTGACCACGACGATCGCCCCCACCGTCACGCCGGACTCCAGCATGGTCGAGGCGGTTCCGACACCGCCCTTGAGCACACCAGCCCGCGCCCCCACTCCCGCACCGACACTGCCTACCTCGACGTTGACCCCGGCGGCATCGGCGGCCGCATAACCGAATTCCGCAGTCGGGCGATTCGACCACGCTCCCACCGGCAGGTCGAAAATCACCGCGGCGGGGACGATCGGCACCGTGCCGCCGGTCATGTTCACCCCGCGGCCACGCTCCTCCAGCCAT
>SYAA01000072.1 GCA_005789055.1 Actinomycetota bacterium | reverse complement strand
GGCGAAAAAGCCCGCCAAGAGATCCGCGCATTCGTCGGCCAAGACCCCGCCGCGCACGTCGGGCCGGTGCGTCAGGCGCCGGTCGCGCACCACGTCCCACAGCGAGCCGACCGCGCCGGTCTTGGGCTCCCACGCCCCGAACACGACCCGGGCCACCCGCGCCATCACCAGCGCGCCGGCACACATGGTGCAGGGTTCCACCGTCACCGCCAGGGTGGCACCGTCGAGTCGCCAGCCGTCGCCGCGCACCGCGGCGGCCGTCCGCAACGCCACAATCTCGGCGTGGGCAGTCGGATCGCCGAGTGCCTCGCGGGCGTTGGCGGCGCGGGACAACTCCACGCCGTCGGAGCCGACGACCACGGCACCGATTGGCACGTCATCGGGTCCGGCGGCCCGGGCTGCGGCGATGGCCGCGCGGATCAGGGCCTCGTCGGCGTCGCCGGAGTACCCGGTCACCGATCGAGGCGGTCGAGGACCGCCGCGAACTCCTCGGCGAATCCCATCTCCCGGGCGATCCGGCCCAACTGCTCATCGGCATAGAGGTCGGTTTCGTCGAGAATCACACTGAGGACCGCATTGGGCAATCCGACATCGGCAAGCACGCCCAGGTCGCCCTCCTCGAAGGGATCGGCGTCCTCGAGGTCCTCCGTCGCGATGTCGGCGTCAAGTTTCTCCAGCGCCTCGGCCGCGATGTCGTAGTCCAGCGCCGCGGTGGCATCAGAGAGCAGCAGCAGGGTGCCCGAGGGCGCAGGCCGGACAATCAGGAAGAACTCGTCGTCGATGTCGAGCAGCCCGAACACCGCTCCGGCGCTTCGCAATTCCCGCAACTCTGTCTCAGCAACCGCGAGGCTGGTCAGCGCCTGCGGGCTCATCGGGGAACATCGCCAGGTCGCATTCTCGTGGACCACGGCCACAGCAAAGCCTTCCGGGGTGTCCCCGGCAACCGGTGTCCCCGGCTCGCGACCAGCCCGCTGTGCCTCCATGGGCGCTTACGGTAGTCGCTGAACAGAGAAGTTGACTAGCTCCCGGTCTAACTGCCGGACGGATGTGCCAACCTGGGAAGCGTGACCAAGACCCCGGTGTGCGTACTCGGACTCGGCCTCATCGGTGGATCGGCGTTGCGGGCCGCGGTGGCGGCGGGCCGGGAGGCGCTGGGCTATAACCGATCAGCGCAGGGATCCCAGGCAGCCGAATCCGACGGCTTTACCGCCACCACCGACCTCTCGGAGGCGTTGGCGTGGGCCGCGAGCCGTGACGCGCTGATCGTGCTGGCGGTTCCGATGCCCGCGGTCGAAGCGTTGCTTCCACGCGTCAAGCAACTCGCCGACGGCTGCCCGCTGACCGACGTCATCGGCGTCAAGGGCGCGGTGCTGGGGTTGGTGGCGGCGGCCGGATTGCTCGACCGCTACGTCGGCGGCCATCCGATGGCCGGCACCGCGCACTCGGGCTGGTCGGCCGGGAATGCCGCTCTCTTCCGCGGGGCACCCTGGGTGGTCAGTGTGGACAGCCACGTCGACGCCGCGGTCTTCGCACAGGTGATGCATCTGGCCCTGGACTGCGGTGCGGTGGTGGTACCGGCGAAGTCCGGCGAGCACGACACAGCGGTGGCGGCGATCTCGCATCTGCCGCATCTGCTCGCCGAGGCGCTGGCCTCAACCGCCGGCAATGTTCCGCTGGCCTTCGCGCTGGCGGCCGGATCCTTCCGCGACGGCACCCGGGTCGCAGGAACTGCCCCGGAATTGGTGCGGGCGATGTGTGAAGCGAACGCAGAGGAGCTGATCCCCACCCTCGACCATGCGCTGGAGTTGCTGCACCGGACCCGTAACACCCTGGCGGACAACGGATCGGTCGCCGAGCTAGTCAATAACGGTCACTGGGCGCACGTCCGTTTCGAGAGCTTCTCCCGGCCCGAGATTCTCACCGTTGTGATCGGCGAGGAACACTGGCGGGAGGAACTCGCCGCGGCCGGGCGCGCCGGCGCGGTGATCAGATCCGCTCTGCCAAGCCGGGATAGTCGAGAATGAACCCGTCGTCATCAACGACGATGGTGGTGTCGGCGACGGGGGAAACGAGTTTGATTCCGCCGCCGCTCTGCGGACCGGGACTGCTGTAGCTGATCGTGGCCGGACCGACCGTCAGTTCCGGCAGGTTCACGTAAACCAGCGGCAGCGTCACCGAGTCGGCGTTGCGGTGCAACCCGACGCGGCGGATGGGCAGGGCGTTGAAAAACGGGCTCAGGACGACATCGACGTCGACGGCGCCCTCATAGCTGTCCCGGGACTGGCCCTCGTGGTCGGTGATGAGCCACATGTTCTCCTCATCGCGGGAGATCGACAACTGCCGATCCCGCTCGGCGACGCTGACGGTCAGTGACAGCCGATTGGTGGCGCCGTTGTCATCAGTCACCAGGTCGTAGGAGGCGCTGAAGGCCGGGTGCGCTGCGGTCGCGGCCGCGGCGATTCGCCCGTGGGCTTTGATCCGGTTCCCGGAAAGCTGGACCCGAGTGGATTCGATCCGCGTGTCGTCGTGGGATCGCCAGGTCAGGATCGCCGGCCACGCACTCGCGGTCGCAGCATCGTCGGAACTCACCACCCTTCTACGGTAGGCGACGCGCCGCCACCGGGGGGTGCGGGGTCTCTGCCGCTGTAATCGGGCGTCC
>SYAA01000071.1 GCA_005789055.1 Actinomycetota bacterium | reverse complement strand
GGACTGCATGAACTGGCCCGGATTCAGGCCGGCGACCGCGTCCTGATTCACTCGGCCACCGGAGGTGTCGGTCAGGCAGCGATAGCGATCGCACGCCAAGCCGGAGCGGAAGTCTTCGCCACAGCCGGCAGCCCGGCCCGGCGGCAATTGCTCCGGGAGATGGGTATCGGTTACGTCTACGATTCCCGCTCAACGGATTTCGCCGAAGAGATCCGTCGAGACACCGACGGGTACGGCGTCGACATTGTGCTCAACTCGTTGATCGGTCCCGCCCAGCGCGCAGGACTTGAGTTACTGGCCTTCGGCGGACGCTTCGTTGAGATCGGCAAGCGCGATGTCTACGAGCACACCCGCGTCGACCTTTACCCGTTCCGCCGCAACCTGTCGTTCTTCTACGCAGATCTGGCGTTGATGACCATCAGCGACCCGAAACGGATCGGAGTGCTGCTGCGCAAGATCTACGAACTGGTTGGCGACGGCGTGCTGCCGGTACCCGAACACACGGTGTATCCGTTGGCCCAGGCCGCCACTGCGGTTCGGACCATCAGCGCCGCCGAACACACCGGGAAGCTCGTGCTGTCGGTGCCGCGAGCCGGTGAGACGTCGGTGGTGGTGCCGCCTCAGCAGGCGAAGGTCTTCCGCAGCGATGGCTCGTACATCGTCACCGGGGGTGTTGGCGGACTCGGCCTTTTCCTCGCCGCGGTGATGGCCAACGGGGGGTGCGGACGGATTGTGTTGACCTCGCGGTCGCAGCCCAATCCCCAAGCGCAGAAGACGATCGACAGACTGAAGGCTGGCGGGGCCGACATCCAGGTCGAGTGTGGAAACATCGCCGATCCGGAAACCGCAGCGCGCCTGGTCAGGGTCGCTACCGCGACTGGGCTTCCGCTGCGCGGAGTTCTGCATGCGGCCGCTGTTGTCGACGATGCCACGCTGGAGAACATCACGTCGGATTTGATCGAACGGGACTGGGCGCCAAAGGTTTACGGTGCGTGGTACCTGCACGAAGCGACGACAGACGCTGTGCTGGACTGGTTCTGCAGCTTCTCCTCAGCTGCGGTCCTGCTGGGATCGCCGGGACAGGGCGCATATGCGGCTGCGAACAGTTGGCTGGACGCCTTCACGTCCTGGCAGTGCAGCCAGGGCGTGCTGGCCAGCGCGATCGCCTGGGGTGCGTGGGCGGATATCGGTGCTGGCGCAGGTGTGGCGCAACGCGGAAACGTGACGATGATCAACCCCAAGGACGGCGCCTACGCATTCCGGGAACTTCTCCGTCACCACCGCAGCTACACCGGGTACCTCCCGCTGACGGGGATGCCGCCGTTGACCGCGCTCGCGGTACGAAGCCCATTTGCTGAGGCATTCCGCGACGGGGGCGGCGCCCATGGTGCCGATGTCCCGGCCGTGCTAGCCGAACTCGCCGGTCTGGATCCGGAAGAATGGCCCAACCGGTTACGCCGCGTTGTCACCGAGCAAGCCGGTCTGATCCTGCGCCGCGCAATCGATCCCGATCGCTCATTCGCCGATCATGGTCTGGATTCCCTGGGCATCCTGGAGTTACGCACGCAAATCGAAACCCAAACCGGCATTCGTCTGACGCCCAAGATGATTGCCACCTTCAACACCGCGCGGACCCTTGCGGCACACCTCAGCGAGGCTCTCTCGTCGGAGTCCTGACCTCACCTCCCCATCAACCGCCCCGACACGGCGATCACTAGGCGCCTTGGAAACACCCGGTTGAGTCCACGAAAGACCACTGCATTAACGAAACCGTCGACGAAGCTGGGTTTGTGTCCAGAAAGCGCACGGATGGTGTGGGCGACGACCTGCTGGGGGGTCCGGATGAATGTGCGTACCGCGGTGCCCGAGACGGCGTTGGCTGCCGCTTCCCCGGCCAGTTCGAAGAACGGGGTATCGGTGAGTCCGGGGCACACCGCCACGATACGAATGCCATGCTTGCGTTCCTCTGCCCAGAGCGCCTCGGTGAAGGACAACACGAAAGCCTTCGACGCACCGTAGACCGCCATCTGCGGCAATGGTTGGAACGCTGCGGTCGATGCGACGTTGATGATCGTTCCTCGGCCCCTGGCCCGCATCTGCGGTAGGTAGCGGGCGGTTGCGCCGACCAGCATCCTGCAGTTGAGCTCGATTGCGTCCTCTAGGCGCTGCGGCTCGGCATCAGCGACGTCGCCGTGGGTTCCAAAGCCGGCATTGTTGATCAGCATGTCGACCTCAAGCCCCAACTCAGTGGTTCGCTGCCACAGTTCCGCCGCCGCGGTGGGCTTCGAAAGGTCCATCACAATCACGCTGACGTCTACCCCGTGTGCCGCCTGCAGCTGCGCGGCAAGTTCCTCGAGCCGATCCGCACTGCGGGCGACTACGACTAGGTCGTGACCCCGCGCGGCGAACTGCCGAGCGAATTCAGCGCCGATCCCGGTCGAGGCCCCGGTGATCAGGGTCACCATTCGCCACCCCCACGTCGATCAGACAGGAACACAATCGTAGTCGCCCACCAGACCGCTAGTCCGTCGCCCAGTCGTCCTTTGCCTGCACCGCTGCAAGGAGTTTGTGGATCTCGGCGACGTAGCGCTCGAGTTGTGGGCCGTGGCTGTGGTAGCTCACCAACAGCTGGCCGTCGTACATCCCGGTTGAATACATGTCGACACCCGCCGACGTCGAGGCGAAAAGCACTTCCAGTTCGTACTGCTCGACGACCAGGCCGGGCGGGGTCGGTAAGGGCGGTAGATCGCCGACGTCAGTTGCCATCACGACATCGGGCAGGCCGGGCGGGTTGCCCTGGTACTCGGCACTGAAGTGTAGGAATGACTGCTGGATTACGCCGTCGGCGAGGTCGGCGCGGAACACCTCGACGATGTTGCGGGCTAGGTCCAGAAGGTCGGTGTTGGAGCGGATCTCGGCCAGATACATCGCCATTCCCACCGGGTTGGTCGCCTCGGTGGCGCCTACCGGCGGAGTCAGGAAGAAGCGCAAATCGACCGGGTAGATGTAGGGGATTGGAAGGTGCGGAGTCTCCCGAATGGTCCACTCGGCCATCAGAATTGCAGCGGCAACGAGAGAGTTGACGCTGATCCGTTGAGCCGCACAGATGCCGACCAGATGCTGGGTCTCCTGCCGGGAAAGTCGACACGCCGCGGACGGTACGCGAACCGATTGGGGGCCAACGCGTCCCGCGTTGCGTTTAGACGGTGGTAGATCGTAAGCGAAGATCGCCGGAAGGAACCGCTCCAGACCAAAGCGCTGGAGCTTGCCGATACCACGAGAGGAAAGCACCGCCTCCAGCGATTCCGGAATCGGCTCGGGCTTGACCGGTCCGAGCGCGGTACCGGTTGCGATGTTGGTGTACCAACCGAACAACTGCTCCAGCAAGGCGAACTGGTGGTGGCCATCGCCCAGTGCATGGTGCGTGTAGAGGGTCACGGTAGACCGGGTGTCGCCGAGCCCGATTTTCACATTGAGGAGTGCCTGGGACTGGTCGGGCAGCCGCGCACCCGGGGTGTCGCCAAACTTCTCCAGCCAGATTCCTTCATGCTCGTAATCGTCGACCATGATCTGGTGCCTGCCGTCGGCGCCGCGCTCGAGATGACCGGCATGGGCGGGGTGGACCCGCAGCAGTGTGTCGAATGCCTCCGTCATCGCGGCCACGTCCACCGGACCACGCAAAGTCAGGGTGAGACCGATGAAGTTCTCCGCTCTAGCGTAGAACTCCTCGCTTGGCGACAGATAGCGGATCTGCGTTGAGCCGAACACCCGTTAACCTTCCCTCTCGATATCCCTTGATCGGCGATCGCACTGAACCACACCTCGACAGAGAAATACAGCTACTCATCATCGTCGAAAACGGCCGCGGACAGATCCACCAGGGCCATAGCCTCGTCCTCGGCCTCGGCTTCAGCTCCGTCCCCGGAAAATGCTTCATCGATCAGTGCGGCAAGCGTTGCTGGAAGCTGTTGCGCCAAAACATCAATGGTGTCGCCGGACACCCGTCGTTTGTCATACCACCAATCCACATGCAGGACACCGCCGTACCGGTAGGTCCGCAACTCCAGCGGATGGCCCAAGCCCGGTACCGTTTCGCGGACGGTGAGTTCGCTGTCGGTGTCAAACTGGACGAGCGCGTCGCTCTCCTGCCATTCGGGGATCATCCCGAGGTAGGAGAGGTAGATCTGCGCAGCGCCGGCGGCGCCCAGCAGCCCCGCCGTCGGTGCATGCAGGTACCGCAACAGTCCGTAACCGATCCCATGATGCGGCACCGCCTTGAGGGCGTGGCTCACCTCCGCGAGGAGTTGCGTCGCGCTGGCGCCTTGGTCGCCTATGCACGGCAGCTTGACCGGGTAGATCGTGGAGAACCAGCCAATCGTCCTGCGGAAGTCGACATCCGGCCGCAGCACGGACCGCCCGGTGCCGACGAGGTCGACGCTGGCCACGCCGTCACCCACAGTGACTGCCAGGCTGCGCGCCAGTGCTGCCAGCAGGATCTCCTCGGTCGAGGCTTGCAATATTCGGCGGGCATTGTCGACCTGCGAGGTCTGCTCAGGTGTCAGGGCGGTGGCCACTCTGACCAGATCGCCAGCGCCTGGCGGGCTCGAATCCCCCGCGTCGGCCAGCCGCACCGAAGCGGTCGCCTCGTTGTCGATCCAGTAGCCCCGCTGGTCGAGCACTGCGGGGTGGGCGGCGAGCGCCGCGCAGCGCTGCGACCAGTCCCGCCAGCTCGTAGTCGCCGGCTCTAGGGCGATGTCATTGCCCGCCGTCCGCTGCCCGAAAGCGGTGAGCAGATCGGTCACCAACACCTCTCGGGATATGGGGTCGTCGACAATGCCGTGCACAGTGAGCACCAGGAAACACGGTCCTGCCCCGGCACCGGCGACATAGGTGGCCGTCAGTGGCGCGCTGCTAAGGTCCTGCGCTACGGCCGCAGAGACGATGGCGTGCAGGGCTTCTCGCTCCTGCGGTGCACCGGGTACGGCTTCTGCGGGCAAGGCCACCTCGGTCAGATCGGTGAACTCCGAAGGATCGGCGATCTGCTGCTCCCACATTCCTGCTCGATCGACTACCCGCATCCGCAACGCATCATGGTGATTGATGATCGCCGTCAAGACTGCGGTGGCGTCCTGCGCACTCACCCGAGAATCTAGGCGCAGCACCAGCGGCACCCGCCAACGCCCGGGCTGCGACAGGCCGTTGTCGAGGAACCGCAGGATGTTCGGCGGGACAGGAGGATTGAGGTTACCGGCGTCCTGGCTGGACAACCCGCCGAAGGCATAGCGGGCGACCAGGGTGTCGGCCAGGGCACCGAGAGTTGCGTTGTCGTAGAGATCCTGAGGAGTGAGCTCAACACCTTCGTGCGACGCGGTCATCGCGACGCCGATCGCAACCAGCGAATCGCCACCGAGTTCGAAAAAGTTGTCGCCCGGCGCGACCGATTCCACACCCAGGCATTGCGACCAGATCCGCGCCAGTGTGCTCTGCATCTGCGCGCGGGCGTCATCCTGCGCGCCATCCTGGCCGTTTACCGGTTGATTATCGGCGGTTGAGTCGGAGCCCGACTCGACGGGTTTGCGCACGGCGGTCGTATCCGGGTCGATCCAATAGCGTTGCCGGGCAAAGGCGTAGCCGGGCAGGGTGACACGGCGCGGGTCGTCGCCGTACAGCTTCTCCCAATCGACGTCCACTCCGGCGGACCACAGCTGCCCAAGTGCGAGCAGGAAAGCGTCCCGGTCGTCGCGAGTCTGTACGGGGTGGCGCATCAGGCGAACCGCACGGTGGGTGTCCGACCACCCGGGCATCCGCAGGGCCGCTCCAGTCAGGCTCCCGCCCGGTCCCACCTCGACAAGCACCCGGTGGGCATCGCCGAGCAGTGTGGCGACTTCGTCGGCGAACCGCACGGTGGACCGAATGTGCCGAGCCCAACGATTCGGATCGGTCGCCTCTTCGTCGGTCATCCAGGTGCCGGTGACGTTGGATAGCATCGGGATTAGCGGCGCACGCAACGTCAGAGTGGACAGGAACTCCGCGAACGGGGCGAGCACCGAATCCATTGACTGCGAATGGAACCCGTGGGAAGTCCGGACACGTCGGGCCACGATTCCCTCGGCGGCGCAACGGTTGGTGAATTCGCGAATCGCCTCGTCGGGCCCGGCGACCACGCAGCTGCCGAATTCGTTTACGGCGGCGAGGTCGATGTCCGCGGTCAGGAGGGCCGCGATGTCGTCGGGACTCGAGGCGACGGCCACCATGGCACCCGCCGGGGCGGTGTGCATCAGACGTGCCCGCGTCGCAACTGCCTTGATCGCCGAATCCAGGTCGAAAACTCCGGCCACGGTTGCCGCCACGAGTTCGCCGATGCTGTGTCCGGCCAGTGCCGTCGGGGATACCCCGTAGGAGATGATCAGTTGTGCCAGAGCATATTCCACGGAGAACAGGGCGGGCTGGGCCAGATCGGTGGGCTCCAACGAGGACCCCTCGAACACCTCTACCTTGAGGTCTATGCCCAGTTCCTCAGCGAAGCCTTCGGCGCATCGGTCGAAGATCTCCCGGAACACCGGTTCGGAGTCGTAGAGGCCGCGGGCCATGCCGACGTGCTGAGAACCCTGGCCGGGGAACATGAAGGCGATCCGCTGTGCGCCAGGGGCAATGCCAGGCGGGCAGGTGCCGATAGATACGTTGTCGTGCTCGGCGGCGGCCAACACGGCGACTGCGTCGGCGCGATCTGCGACGACGGCGGCAAGGCGAACCTCGTGCAGTCGTCGGTTCGCCAGCGTGAACGCCACGTCGGCAATCTCGACGTCGACGTCGGTGTCGAGTGCGGCCGCAAGGGCCGCCTTGGCTTCCGGCAGCGAATCGGCGGTGCGGGCGGACAACAGCAGCACCTGAGGGCCGCTCGGTGTATTGCCCGCAGGGGACGTCGCCGGAGCCTCCTCGACTACGACGTGTGCATTGGTGCCGCCGACACCGAATGAGCTGACCCCGGCCCGTCGCGGTGCGTCCGACTCCCATCCGACATAATAGTCGGCGACCACAAACGGCGTGTTTTGCAGATGCAACTCCGGGTTCGGCGCCGTGTAGTGCACCGTCGGCGGGATCGCCTTGTTCTTCAGACAGAGGATGGTCTTGACCAGACCCACGACTCCGGACGCGGCATCAAGGTGACCGATGTTCGACTTAACCGATCCGATCACGCACGGGCTGTTCCGCTCACCCTCGCCCGCGTCAAAAGCCTGCCGCAGCGCTTCGATTTCGATCGGGTCGCCCAACGGCGTGCCCGTGCCATGCGTCTCGACGTAGCCGATGGTCGAAGCGTCGACAGCGGCGACGGCCTGCGCTTCGGCGATGACTTCCGCCTGGCCGGCCACTGCAGGGGCCGCGTAGGTCATCTTCATCGCGCCGTCGTTGTTGATCGCTGAGCCACGGATGACGGCATGAATGCGGTCACCATCGTCGAGTGCGGCCTGCATCGGCTTGAGGATCAGCGCAGCCACTCCGCTGCCGAAAATAGTGCCGTCAGACTTGACGTCAAATGGCCGGCAGTGACCGGTCGGGGATACCATCGCGCCCGGCTCAAAGGTATATCCGACCTTGTGCGGAATCCTTATTGCCGAAGCACCGGTGAGCGCCATGTCGCATTCGCCGGACAGCAGGCTCTGGCATGCGAGGTGCACTGCGACCAGTGACGACGAGCACGCCGTCTGGACCGACAGACTGGGCCCGCGCAGGTTCAGCTCATGGGACACTCGTGTTGCCAAGTAGTCCTTGTCGTTGAGCAGGACGAGGTTGAACATCTCGACGGTGATGCCCTCGCCGACAAGCTTTTTGGTGTCGCGGTGCGACATCAGGTTGTCCATCAGGTAGCCGCTGGCGGTACTACTGGCGAAGACTCCGATAGAACCGTCGTAGGTCGCGGGGTCGTAGCCAGAATCCTCCAGGGCATGCCAGGCGGTCTGCAGGAACAAGCGCTGCTGGGGATCCATCATCCGGGCGGTGTAGGGGGTAATTCCGAAGTACTCGGCGTCGAACTCGTCGATCCCATTGAGCATGGCTGCACGCCGGACATATGCGGGATTGGCGAGCGTCGTAGTACTGACTCCGGCGGCGGTCAGCATCTCCTCAGACAGACTCGTAACGGATTCCTCGCCCGCACGCAGGTTGTCCCAGAATTTCGTCACTGACTCCGCGCCGGGGAATCGTCCGGCCATGCCGATGACGGCTATCGCGTTGGGAGGCAACTCATTTGTGTTCGGGTAATCGTTGGCGATGGTCAACTCTAGTGTCCCTTCCGTCTACCCGACTGCGCACGGGTCCGGGCGCGGAGCTGGGCTCGCGCACCGAGACCGGATCGAGCTGTCGTTGCGGCTTCTCCAGCTTCTGCGTAACCCATCCGCTCGCAGAGTGCCTCGGTCAGTGATGAAATGGTCGGATACTCGTAGATCACCGCCGCGGGCAACGGAATGCCAAGACTTGCGCTTAGCCCGCGCTGCAGTGTGACGCTCATCAGCGAGTCCATTCCGAGCTGAAAGAACCCCGCCGCCGGATCCAGAGCCTGCGTGGGCGCCAGTCCCATCACGTCTGAGGCCAACGTCATGATTTGGTCGGCCAGCAGCTCGCGCCGCCGTTCGGGTGCACACTCGCGCAGTGCTGCGGCCAACTCGGTCTCCGGCAGGGCCGAGAGCGACGCTTCGTCAAGGGCCAGCACGTCGTCAATTATCCGTAGCGCCCCGCGGGTGCGATACGCCGCGGACAACAGCGGCCAGTCGGCATCCACCACGGTGGTCCGCACAGGCGCGTCAGAACCAATCAGCATCGGCAGCGCACGAATGGCCACCTCATCGGCCATTGGCACCAGTCCCGAGTCGGAGATCACCTGGCTGGCATCCGATTGCGGATCGTCCAAGGACTTCCACAGCCCCCAGTTCACAGTGGTGGCCGGAAGCCCGAGGTTGCGGCGAGTATAGGCGAAGGTGTCGAGAAAGGCACTTGTCGCGGTGTAGTGGGCGAGCCAGCGTGACCCGAGCAGACCCGAGATCGACGAGAACAGGACGAACTGGCGAAGGTCGGCCTTCAGCGACAGTGCGTGCAGGACCCCGAGTGCGTCCAGTTTGGGCCCGAACATGGTGGCGACGTCGTCGTCGGTCATACCGGACAACGCCACCGGTCCGCCGGCGAAGGCCGCAAGATAAACGCCCTCGAGTGCCGGGAGATCAGCACCGAACCGGTCGAACAACGCCGCCATGGCGACGTGGTCAGTCGCGTCGGCGGCCACCGCGATCAGCGTCGTCCCCGTCGATGACAACCGTCGGGCCAATTCGTCGAGGCGGTCGCCGGGATTCCGTGAGACCGCAACGACCGTTCCGGCTCCCATATCGGCCAGTTGCTGGATCAGATACGGACCGATGTGGCCGGTGGCTCCGATGACCAGATGACTGGTATCGCGGCCGATCACATCCGTCGGCGTCGACCACGCGGCACAGTGTTCCAACCGCGGCACGTGCCGAGCGCCCGCCCGGTACACCACCTGATCCTCGCCGTCGCCTGCCTGCGCCTCTGCCAACACCAGTCGAGCGGTCAACGCGGCCGGCATCGAATCGTCGACATCAACGACGCCGGCCCAGATCTCTGGATACTCCAGTGCAAGCGTGCGGCCCAGTCCCCACAGCACGGCATGTGTCGCGTTAGCGCGATCCCCTTCTGCGACAGGCTGGGCGTTGCGCGTGAGGATGTGCAACCGCGGCGCCGACGGCATCGAAACCAGGTCTTCAACCAGTGCTCTCGCCTCGTTGAAGAGGCCGTAGGCGGACGCGACATCGATGAGGGAGCCCGCTGATTCCGGCGCGAACAGCACGTTGTCCACGTCGGCCAGGGCGGCACGCAGCGTGTCCCGATCAGTACCGTGCGCCAGGCCCCGACCAAGTTCGGAACCCAATTCGGGGTCGCCGATGACGAGCCAGGAACCGACATCACCGACGGCGGCCGCCAACGGGCGCACCGGCCAGGTCGGCTCGTAGAGCCAATCCGGCGGGATGGGGCTGGCCTCGGTGGCCGGCCTTCTGCCGTGCGACCTGCCGGCCACACCGAAGCCGGCGGTCGGCACCGCCGGTGTGATGTCGATCCAGTGCCGCGTGTGACGCCACGGGGTGGTCGGGATCGCGGGGTGCGGCCCCGGCGGATGCTCACCGAGTGGCGCCCCCACGGTGTGCGTCGCATTGAGGGAAGCGTGGAACGCGACGGTGTCGTGGATGTCACGCTGCAGCGTGCCAAGGCTGTGGTGATGCTTGTTGCCGGTTTTCGGGTCATCGAGGGTGTCCGAGATAGCCTTGGTGAGCAGCGGGTGCGGACTGATTTCGATGAACGTGGCGTTTGTGGCACCGGCCGTGGCGATCGCTTCGCTGAACCGGACCGGGTTGCGAAGGTTAGCCACCCAATGGTCCGCGTCGAATTCCGGTGTGGCACCTGAATTCTCGACGGTGGAGATGATCGGGATGACTGGGAAGCCGGGTACCAGGTCCGCCAGCGCTTCTTTCAGTTCCGGCAGAATCGGGTCCATCATCGCGTGGTGGGACGCCACATCCACGTTAACCCTGCGGGCGAAGATGTTCTGCGCGCCAGCCCGGGCCACGACGGCATCGACGGCCTCGGTCGGTCCGGCAACGACTGTCTGCCGCGGTGATGCAAACACCGCGACCGTCACCTCCGGAAAATCGGCGATCAATGCCTCAGTGGCGGGCGCGTCGAGCTCGAGCAGGGCTATCGCTCCCGTTTCGGCGCGGCGAGCCATCAGCTGCGACCGCTTAGCGATCACCCGGAATCCCTCGGCCGGTTTCAGCGCCCCGGCTACGACCGCCGCGGTGATTTCGCCCATCGAATGCCCGATCACCGCATCGGGTTGCACCCCGTACGAGCGCCACAGCTCCGTCAGCGCCAACTGGATACCGACCAACACCGGCTGGATCTGATCAATGCCGGTCAGTTCTTGGCCACCAGCAAGTACGTCGTGCAGCGAAAACCCGACCTCTGCTACAAACGACGGATCTAACTCGGCGACCGCGGCTGCGAAGACGGGTTCATCGGCAAGGAGTTGTCGGCCCATTCCCGCCCACTGGGATCCCTGACCGGAATAGACAAACACCGTTCCCGGACCGCACGGTCCGGCATGGGGACCGACCACACCGGTGGCAGGTTGCCCGGCTGCCAGCGCCCGCAACCCGGCGACCGCCTCATCCCGGTTGGCCGCGCATACCGTGGCGAAGGTTCCGTGGTGGGTCCGGTGGTGATTGAGCGTGTGCGCGACGTCGGCCAACCGAATCTGTGATCCGGCACCGGTCATCCAGTCGGCCAACGTGGTGGCCATCTCGGCCAATCGCTCAACGCTCTTGCCGCTGACCACCAGTGTGGTGACCGGCGGGACGGCCGGTTCTTCGAGCGCGGCCAACTCAGGTGCCTGTTCAAGAATGATATGGGCATTCGTTCCGCCGAAACCGAATGACGACACGCCCGCCCGACGCGGTTGTCCGGTGTCCGGCCAGGCGGTCACCTCGTCGACCACCTTCAATCTGAGTTCGTCGAACGGAATATGCGCATTGGGTTTCTCGAAGTGCAGATTCGCCGGGATCGTGCCCCGCTGTAACGCCAGGGTGGCCTTGATCAGCCCGGCGATGCCCGCCGCTGCTTCCAGGTGGCCGAGATTGGTCTTGACCGCGCCGGCCAGCAGCGGCATGTCGGGCTGCCGTCCCCGGCCGTACACCGCCCCGAGGGCGCGGGCTTCGATCGGGTCGCCG
>SYAA01000070.1 GCA_005789055.1 Actinomycetota bacterium | reverse complement strand
GTCGGTCTTGCGGTCTAAGCCGCTGATCGTCCGCCACTCGTCAACGATTGCGCGCATCCTGTCGCCGGCGATCTTCCACTGTGTGGCGTTGGCCGCGAGATCCTCGGCCTCCGCCGCCAGTGCCTCCTTGCGGGCGGTCTGTGCGGCGCGTTGCTCGTCCCGACGGGCTCGTTCGGCACCGGCAATCTCCGCAGCCCGATCGCTGATCGCAGCGAGTCGCCCCGCCAGGGTGTCGACGTCGCCCAAAACATTTGCGGTGGGCAGTGATTCGGCCAGGGCGGCCGCCGCCGCTCGGATCTTTCGAGCGTCACCGGTACCGGCCGCCAGCCTGGTCTCCATCAGGGTGACCTCGGTGGCGAGATCATCAAAGCGCCGACCAAAGTGCGCGTAGGCCGCGTCGGCATCTCCTGCCTGCCATGACCCGACGATTCGCTCACCCGCGGCGGTGATCAAAATGACGGTTCCGTCTTCGGCGACCCGGCCGAACTTGCGGGGGTCGCTGAGCTGCGGTGCCGGTCTCACTGCCGGGGTCGAACTCCCCACCGGTGGTCCGGGTCGTGGAGTTGGTTTCGGAGCTTCGCCAGCCCGCTGTTCATCGGTCGTCATGGGCGGATCCTCACCTAACCCTCCGCGCGGAGATCCCGCGCAACTGCCGCGCGTCGCGGCGCCGGTATTTCCTCAAGAGCCGATCGCAATCGGCATGCAGGGTATTGAACCAGTTCCCGCGCTGTTGTGGGCGCGGGTTGACGGTGAGAGTTCTGCTGTGGCCCGCCGTTGCGGGTACATGGGTTGGTCTGTGGCCCGCCGTTGCGGGTACATGGGTTGGTCTGTGGCCCGCCGTTGCGGGCACATGGGTTGGTCTGTGGCCCGCCGTTGCGGGCACACTGGAATGGTCCGAGCGGAGCAGATGCGGAGGCGATGACTCATGGCCAGGGTGGATATTGCAGTCCTGCTGGCGTTGGGGGCTGCATTTTTCATCGGCATCGGCGAAGTCATGCACCAGCGCAGTGCTCATGAGGTCACCAATCAGGCAGTTGGACACTGGGAACTGTTCACCCGGTTGCTCGCCGACCGGCAGTGGTGGCTGGGCAGCCTGGTATCGGCGTTGGGTTTTGGACTTCAGGCCGCCGCACTCGGATTCGGTTCGGTGTTGTTGGTGCAGGCACTGCTTGTCACTGCGTTGCTCTTCGCGCTTCCGGTCAACGCCCGCAGCACCGGCCGGCCGGTCACCCGCACCCAGTGGATCTGGGCGGCACTCCTGGCCGCCTCGGTAGCGGTGATCATCATCGTCGGCAATCCAACCGAGGGGCACTCTCGTGCCGCGCTGGGGGCTTGGGCCGTCGTCGTGGCCGTGATGGTCCCGGCCCTGGTGCTGTGCGTGGTGGGGGCGCGGGTGTGGGCCGGCCGTCCCCATGCGGCCGTGCTGCTCGGTGTGGTGTCAGGTTCGCTGTGGGGAGTTTTCGCCGTTCTCACCAAGGGCTTGGTCGATCATCTCGACCGTGGTCTGTGGGCGGTGCTGGAAATGCCGGAGTTATACGTATGGGCGGCGGTGGCAGTCGCCGCCACCGCCTGGCAGCAGTCGTCGTTTCGGGCCGGATCGTTGGCGGCGTCGCTGCCGACAATGACGGTGACCGAACCCGTCGTGGCCTCGGCGCTGGGAATGGGCGTGCTCGGCGAGACACTGCGGCCCACCGACGGCGGGTGGGTGGTTCTGGTGGCGGCGGTGGTGGCTGTGGTGCTCGCCACCGCGGCCTTGGCTCGTAGTGAGGCCGGCGCTCCAACCACCGCCGCACACCTGTGAAGACAACGGACGTTAGCGTGAGCGTGTGTTAACAGCGATCGCACTGACTCCCTCGGCGCCCGTTCTGGTACCCGAACTCGCCGGGGCCGCAGCCGCAGAGGTCGCGCAGTTCTGCAACGCTGCCTTCACCGCAGCGGCCACGTTGCCGGATCGCTGGATCGTCATCGGTGTCGGAGCCGAGGATCAGAGGATCGGGCCGGACACCCGCGGAACTTTCGCGGGGTACGGCGTCGACGTCCCGGTGGCGCTGTCGCCGGACGCTCCTGTGGCGATCACCGATCTTCCGCTGTGCGCGTTGATCGCCGGTTGGCTGCGCGGCAGGGTGGCCCCGGCAGCCCGGGCACAAGTGCGCGTTTTTGCCGCCGATCTCAATGCCGATGAGGCTCTGGCTCGTGGCCGGGCGCTGCGCTCTGAAATCGATGAGACGGCCGATGCGATCGGAGTTCTGGTGGTGGCCGACGGGGCCAACACCCTCACCCAGAGTGCGCCCGGTGGTTACGACCCCGATGCCGAGCCGGTTCAGACCGCCCTTGACGATGCGCTTGCCGCCGGTGACGACGTCGCGCTGAGACGGCTGCCGAACTCCATCATCGGACGGGTCGCCTATCAGGTGCTCGCCGGTCTCTGCGAAGCGAAATCGCAGGACGCCGAGGACCTTCAGCGGGGCGCGCCGTACGGCGTCGGGTATTTCGTCGGTACTTGGATCCCCAAGGGCACCGGGACTCCCAAGGGCACTGGGACCCCCAAGGGCACTGGGACTCCCAAGGATGCCGGTACTGGGACTCCGGGAGCGTAAGTGTCTCGGCCCATCGCGGTCATCGGCCCCACCGGAACCGGCAAGTCCCAGCTCGCGCTCGCGTTGGCCGAATATCTCGGGGGTGAGATCGTCAACGCCGACGCCATGCAGCAGTACCGCGGCATGGATATCGGCACCGCGAAGGTCTGCAACGCCGACCGCCGGGGCATCCCGCATCACCAACTCGACGTGCTCGACGTGAGCACCACCGCGTCCGTTGCGCGCTATCAGCAGGCGGCCGTCACCGATGTGGAGTCCATCGTCGCGCGCGGAGCGGTGCCGGTCATCGTCGGCGGTTCGATGCTCTACATCCAGTCATTGCTCGATGATTGGGAGTTTCCGGCCACCGACGCAGTAGTGCGAGCCCGATGGGAAGCGCGACTTGACGACATCGGATCGGTTGCTCTGCACAATGACCTTGCTGTCCGGGATCCCGTTGCCGCCGCGGCGATCCTGACCACCGACGGCCGCCGGATCGTGCGTGCGTTGGAGGTGATCGAACTCACCGGACGCCCATTCGCCGCCTCGGCGCCACGTATCGGTGAGCCGCGCTGGGACACCATGATCATCGGACTGGACTGGGACACAGCGACTCTCGACGTCAGACTCCGGGCACGCACCGATGCCATGTTCGACGCCGGACTAGTCGGGGAAGT
>SYAA01000069.1 GCA_005789055.1 Actinomycetota bacterium | reverse complement strand
GCGTATCGTCGGCGGGTGTCGCCGGAATTGCTGACCGCGCTCACCGGCGCGCAAACGCAGGCCCGGAAGCTTCGGTCGGATCGGGACGCGGCGGTGCTCGTGCTGTTCTCCGGCCCGCACACCGGGCATCCGCCCGCAGCGGTGCCCGTCGATGCTGACCTCCTGCTTACCGTGCGTGCCAGCACCCTGCGCCACCATGCGGGCCAGGCTGCTTTTCCCGGTGGCGCCGCCGACCCGGGGGACGCGCACCCGGTCGCGACGGCGTTGCGCGAGGCGCGGGAGGAGACCGGAGTCGACCCCGAGCGGCTTCATCCGCTTGCCACTCTTGAGCGGATGTTCATTCCGCCGTCGGGCTTTCATGTCGTTCCGGTGCTCGCCTACTCGCCAGATCCGGGCCCCGTCGCAGTGGTCGACTCGTCGGAAACCGCGACCGTCGCCCGGGTTCCCCTGCGTGCCTTGATCAATCCCCGGAATCGGCTGATGGTGTGTCGCACCGCCGGCGAGAGACACTACGCCGGCCCGGCCTTCCTGCTCAACGAGATGCTGGTCTGGGGATTCACCGGTCACGTAATCTCAGCGATGCTTGATGTGGCCGGATGGGCACAACCATGGAACACCGACGACGTTGTGGAGTTGGACGACGCGATGGCACTCGTCGGCGCAGACAGTAAGGAACCGCTGTGACGAGTTCGCAATGGCTGGACATCGCGGTGGTTGCAGTGGCTCTCATCGCCGCGATTTCCGGGTGGCGGTCTGGGGCACTCGGTTCGTTGATGTCCTTCGTGGGCGTGATCCTGGGGGCTATCGCCGGGGTGATGTTGGCACCGCACGTCATCAGTCACGTCGACTCGCCGCGCGGGAAACTCTTCGCCGCACTCTTTCTGATCCTCGCCCTGGTGGTGATCGGCGAGGTTGCCGGTGTCGTGCTCGGCCGTGCGGTACGCGGATCGATTCGCAGTTCTCCGGTGCGGTTTGTCGATTCGATGATCGGTGTGGGTCTGCAACTTGTGGTCGTTGTGGTTGCGGCCTGGTTGCTGGGCAGTCCGCTCACCTCGTCCGGGCAGGCGGGTCTGGCCTCGGCGGTTCGGGGTTCGACGGTGATCTCCGAGGTTGACAAGTACGTGCCTGAGTGGCTTCGGACCGTGCCCAAGCGGATGTCGGCCCTGCTGAGTACCTCCGGGTTGCCCGCCGCCTTGGAACCGGTCGGCCCGACACCAGCCCAAAACGTCGACGCGCCCGACGCCTCGCTCGCCGAAAGTCTGGTGGTGGCGCGTGCCCGGCCCAGCGTGGTGAAGATTCGAGGGGTCGCCACCGCCTGCCAGAAGGTCCTTGAGGGCACGGGTTTCGTGATCGCACCGAACCGGGTGATGTCCAACGCGCACGTGGTCGCGGGCGCGGACAGCGTCACCGTCGAGGCGGAGGGCAAGAAGTACGACGCGACGGTCGTCTCCTACGATCCCGATGCCGACATCTCGATTCTTGATGTTCCCAATCTGCCGCAGGAGCCGTTGGTGTTCGCTGACCAACCCGCAAAGACCGGAACGGATGCGGTGGTGCTCGGATATCCCGGCGGTGGCGACTTTGTTGCCACACCGGCGCGGGTCCGGGAGATCATCGAACTCAGCGGGCCCGATATCTACAAGAGCACGACGGTAAACCGCGAGGTTTACACGATCAGAGGGATTGTGCGTCAAGGCAATTCGGGCGGTCCGATGATCAACCGGGCCGGGCAGGTTATCGGCGTGGTGTTCGGCGCGGCGGTCGACGACAATGACACCGGCTTCGTCATGACCACCAACGAGGTGTCGCGTCAGATCGCGAAGATCGGAAACACCGCGAAGGTCCCGACCGGTAAATGTGTCAGCGGCTGAGTTATGACAGTTGTGAGTCGAGGAAGCGCTGAAGCTCGTCGTTGACCCGTTCCGGCGCCTCCTCGTGGGCGTAGTGGCCGACGCCGGGGACCTCCACGAATCGACCGCGCGGCGCATAGCGGCGACTGCGTTCCACGGCATCGGCCAGAACGTAAGGGTCGCCATGACCGCGCAGATGCAGCAGTGGGATGTCGAGTCGGCGGTTCATCAGCTTCATAAACCGCCGGCCCTCGCCACGTAACTGACTGCGCACCGCCCACCGCTGGTACTCCAGCGCCGAATGCGCTGCCGACGGAATTTGAATGGCTTGGCGCAGGTATGACATTGCTTCCGAAAAGTCCTCGCCGGCGGCCCATTCCGCGGAGGCCCGGCTACGGACAAGATCCTCCAGGGCTTGGGCGTTATGGCGGGTAAGGGCGTATTCGGGCCAGAGTGGGAGCTGATAGCTCAGCAGGCTCGGCAGCAACGCACGGCCCTGATCGTGGTGGCCCACGGCGGTGCGCAACGCGGCCGGATGCGGTGAACTGATCAGGGCGATCCCGGTCACCACGCGGGAATGCAGGACGGCGGTCGCCCAGCACACCAGGCCGCCGTCGGCATGGCCGATCAGGGTGGCCGACGTGTGCCCCAGCGCGCCGACCAAGCCGGCGGTGTCCCCGGCCAGGGTCCAGCCGTCATAGCCACGTGGGGGCTTGTCGCTGCCGCCGTAGCCGCGAAGGTCGACCGCTACTACCCGGGAGCCGGTAAGTCCGCGTAGCTGATGGCGCCATGACCACCAAAACGAGCCGAAACCGTGCAGCAGGATCACCAGGGGCCGGGTGGTCGGCGGGGCGTCGTCACCGGGATCGTTCTGAGCTTCGACGCATTGGAAGCGAATTCCGTTGGCGTGCACGTCGTGATGTCGCCACGGCCCCGCGATCCGGGTGACCGACGGATCGGGCCGCGCCATCACCAACCTGACGCGTCGGTGGGTGGCGGTGGTGTCGTGGTGGAGGCCGTCGTGGGCGTTGTCGAAGACCTGAAGTTCGACGATCTGAAGTTCGACGGAGACAGCGCCGAGGAGGTTTCTTTGACCGATTCGATGGTTTGTCGTGGGCCGCGGATGCGACGAACTTTCAAATAGCCCAGAAGGGCGAACACCCCCGTGACAACGAGCATGAGAATAAACACGATCAGGAAGGCCGCCCACCGCCACACCCAGGTGTCGAGAAGTTCGGCGAGGAAGAAGAACATGAAGAAGGTCGAATACAGCAGCACAACCAGGGCCAGAATGAAAAAGACGCTGCCGGTCAGTCCCTTCTTCACATCTTGGGTGATTTCAGCCTTGGCCAGCTCGACCTCGGCGCGCACCAGGTTGGACACCTGGGCGGTGGCGTCCCTGACGAGTTCGCCGATGGAGGCGTCGGCAGACACCGGATGGGCGTCCGCCAGAGGAATCGAGGTCACGGTGTTAGGCACCGGGTTGTGGTAATCCCGATTGCTCACGGTTGTCCTCCAGGGTCGGCGCGGTCACGATTCATGTTGCCATGCCCGACATCTGCCCGGGCACCGGTCGCGTTGTTACGCAAGTTACGCATGTGATCAAGCTAAACTCGGTCTTTCGGATGGTCCGGGCACGGATAGACGGAGGTCGCGGTGATCACCCGCAGGCAAACGCGGCAGTGGGCAGGGGCGGTCGCCCTCGTTCTCGCAGTGGCGTCGGCCGCTCCACCGGCGCAGGCCGCCCCCGACGACAAGGTCATGATCGGCGGCGGTGCGGGCATCGTCATCGACGGCGACACCTACTGCACACTGACGTCGATCGGTAACGACAACACCGGTGCGCTCGTGGGCTTCACCTCCGCGCACTGCGGCGGCCCGGGCGCGCAGGTGGCCGCCGAGGCCGCCCCGGACGCCGGTGTGCTCGGCACGATGGTCGCCGGCAATGACGGACTTGACTATGCGGTGATCCGCTTCAATCCGGCCCGGGTGGCGCCGGTGTCGAACTGGAACGGATTCGCCATCAACGGCATCGGACCCGACCCCGCCTTCGGGCAGGTCGC
>SYAA01000450.1 GCA_005789055.1 Actinomycetota bacterium | reverse complement strand
CCGGCCCGGGTACCGCCGATGCCCTTGGCATACGACAGCGCCAGCGCCAAACCCTCGCCGGTGGGATCCTGCTCGATGGCGACCAGACACGGCACGCCCTTGCCGTCGACGAACTGCCGACGTACCAGGTGGCCGGGGCCCTTGGGTGCCACCATGCCGATGGTGACGTTGGCGGGCGGGGTGATCAGACCGAAGTGGATGTTGAGTCCGTGGCCGAAAAACAGCGCATCGCCGGCTATCAGGTTCGGCTCGATATCGTTTGTGAAGATTGCCGCCTGCGCGGTGTCGGGCGCCAGCAGCATGATGACGTCGGCCCACTTGGCCACCTCGGCCGGAGTATCAACCTCGAGGCCCTGCTCGCTGACCTTCGCCCGCGACTTGGAGCCCTCTTTCAGGCCCACCTTCACCTGGACACCGGAGTCGCGCAAGCTCAGCGAGTGCGCGTGGCCCTGACTGCCGTAGCCGATGACGCCCACCTTGCGACCCTGGATGATCGACAGGTCGGCGGCGTCGTCGTAGAACATCTCGATTGCCCCAGAATTAGACACAGTGAAATTTTCCTTCTGTTGTTTTGTATTACTTGGAGTTCGTCATGCCGCGCGGCCCGCGCGAGAGTGCTACCACACCAGACTGGACGAGTTCTCGGATCCCGTAGGGCTCAAGCACTCTGAGCAATGCGTCCAACTTTTCCTGGGTACCGGTCGCCTCAATCGTCAGCGACTCGGTGGAGACGTCGATGACCTTGGCGCGGAACAGGTTTGCCGCTTCGATCACCTGGCTGCGATTCGCGGTGTCGGTGCGAACCTTGATCAGCCACAACTCCCGCGCCACCATATTGCCTTCGTCATGCTCGAAGATCTTGATGACGTTGATCAGTTTGTTGAGCTGTTTGGTGATCTGCTCGAGCGGGGTCTCCTCGGCGGTGACCACGATGGTCATTCGCGACATGTTCTTGTGCTCGGTGGCGCCCACGGCGAGCGACTCGATGTTGAAGCCGCGCCGGGAGAACAACGCCGCGACGCGCGCCAGCACGCCGGGCTTGTCCTCGACGAGGACCGACAGCGTGTGGGTGACCGTCCTGGAATCAGAAGAAGTGGCCATCAGGCACGCCCCTCGGAATTGTCCTCGTCGAACAGTGGGCGGATATTGCGCGCCGCCATGATCTGATCGTTGCCGGTGCCGGCGGCGACCATCGGCCACACCTGGGCATCAGCGCCGACGATGAAGTCGATCACCACCGGCCGGTCATTGATGGCGCGGGCCTGATTGATCACGTCGGCGACGTCTTCCTCACGCTCACAACGCAATCCGACACAACCGAATGCCTCGGCAAGTTTGACGAAGTCGGGGATGCGATGGCTGTGGGTGGATAGATCGGTCTGGCTGTAACGCTCGCCGTAGAACAGCGTCTGCCACTGCCGGACCATGCCGAGGTTGCCGTTGTTGATCAGCGCCACCTTGATCGGCACACCTTCGACCGCGCAGGTGGCCAATTCCTGATTGGTCATCTGGAAGCAGCCGTCGCCGTCGATCGCCCACACCTCGGCGTCCGGACAGGCCATCTTGGCACCCATCGCCGCCGGGACGGCGTAGCCCATGGTGCCCAGTCCACCCGAGTTGAGCCAGGTGCGCGGCTTCTCGTAGGAGATGAACTGCGCGGCCCACATCTGATGCTGACCAACCCCGGCGACGTAAATGGCGTCCGGCCCGGCGATCCTGCCCAACTCGGAGATGACGAACTCCGGGCTGAGGCTGCCGTCGGACTGGGGATCCCAGCTCAGCGGATAGGTCTCGCGCAGTCCGTCGAGGTAGGACCACCAGTCGGCGAGGTCGGAATCCCCGATCCCCTCGTTGCCGATCCGCTCCTCCCCACTGGGCTTGCGTCGCAGCACGTCGATCAGTTCACT
Source organism: Actinomycetota bacterium (assembly GCA_005789055.1). Classification (GTDB taxonomy): domain Bacteria; phylum Actinomycetota; class Actinomycetes; order Mycobacteriales; family Mycobacteriaceae; genus Mycobacterium. The sequence continues at coordinate 3,141 of SYAA01000450.1, read as the reverse complement.
GATGACGGCCTTGATGTCACCCACGATCGGGACGTCGGCGTGCCGGTTCTTGCCGATCTCGGCCGGATCGATATCAGCGTGGATCACCTTGGCATCGGGTGCGAAGGTATCCAGCTTGCCGGTCACCCGGTCGTCGAAACGCGCACCGAGGGTGATCAGCAGATCACTTTTCTGCAGGGCGGCAACTGCAGCCACGGTGCCATGCATCCCGGGCATCCGCAGGTTTTGGATGTGGCTGTCCGGGAACGCCCCGCGGGCCATCAGGGTGGTCACCACCGGAATGCCGGTCAACTCGGCCAGCTCAGCCAGTTCCTCGCAGGCCTCACCGCGGATCACTCCGCCGCCGACGTAGAGCACCGGCTTGCGGGCCGCGGCGATCAGCTTGGCAGCCTCCTTGATCTGGCGGCTGTGCGGCTTGGTGTTCGGCTTGTAGCCGGGCAGGTCGAGATCCGGCGGCCAGGAGAATGTGCACTGATCCTGCAGCACGTCCTTGGGGATGTCGACGAGAACGGCGCCGTGTCGGCCGGTGGAGGCGATGTGGAACGCCTCGGCGATCGACCGCGCGATGTCGTCTCCGCTGCGAACCAGGAAAGTGTGCTTGGTGATCGGCATGGTCATGCCGGTGATGTCGGCTTCCTGGAAGGCGTCGGTCCCGATCAGCGACCGCCCGACCTGCCCGGTGATGGCGACCACCGGGATGGAGTCCATCTGCGCATCGGCCAGCGGGGTGACCAGGTTCGTCGCGCCCGGACCGGAGGTGGCCATCATGACCCCGACGCGTCCGGTGGCGTGGGCATAACCACTGGCGGCATGGCCCGCGCCCTGCTCATGGCGTACCAGGACGTGGCGCAGCTGCTGGGAGTCGAACAACGGATCGTAGACCGGCAGAACCGCGCCGCCGGGGATCCCGAAGATCACCTCGACGCCGAGTTCCTCCAACGACCGCACCACTGCCTCGGCGCCGGTGAGCTGCTGGGGTGGGATGCGCTTGGCGCGCTTGCCACCGGGATGGTCGTCATGGGTGCCGTTGGTCTCGGTGGTCGACGGCTCAGGTGCCCGCTTAGTCGGTGCGCTCACTGTTGTCCTCGGTATCCCTCGTTGTTCGCTTGACAAGAAAAAACCCCCGTCAGCTGGGCAGCTGTACGAGGGTTGCGCGCTGGTGCGACTGGCTAGGCCCGATCTGGGACCAGCGCGACACCAACGCGCTGACCTACTACTACGAGCTTTCCACCGGTCGACATGATCACTGAGATTAGTCGCCGCACAGGTCAGCCGTCAAATGTCGCGCGCGCCCCGGGCGCTCACGACCAGTGCGATGATGACGGAATGCCCGCCGGCGAAACCCCCGCACCCCAAACCCCCGCACCCCAGAACCCAGCACCGGACGCCCAACCGGTGGTGATCCGGATTTCGCCGATGGCCCAGTTCGCGCCAGCGTTCCTCGCCGTCAGCATTCTGGTGCTCATCCCGGCATTCGGAAACTGGGCCCTGGCGTTGCTGCTCATCCCTGCGCTGGTCTCGGTCGCGATCGTGCGGTTGCGCACCGTCGCGGACCAGGACGCCGTCACGGCCCGATCACTGCTGAGCACCAAGACGGTGCCGTGGTCGCAGATCGAGGGTCTGCGTTTCACCCGGGGCGGGTGGGCACGGGCCTGCGGGGCCGGCGGCGACGCGCTGTTGCTGCCGGCGGTCACCTTCGCGACACTGCCCCGCCTCACCGCGGCCAGTGCTGGCCGGGTGCCCAACCCGTATCGCTAGACGATTTGATCAGGCGAACGGGTTAATGCCGTGTAGGAAGAACCAGGCCGCAACGCCGCCGCCGGCGCCGAGCAGCAGCGCGAGGAATGATCCGATGAACGGCCGGCGAGCCCAACCGCGGCCGCCGTCGAAGCCGTAACGGCCGGGGCCGACCAGGATGATCGCCGCCGCCAGCGCGGCAAGCACCAACTGATATTCGGCATCAGAGCCCAGGACGAACAGCCCGCCGTCTTCACGCTGGGCCATCAAGATAACCAGCACGCTGTTGACCAGGAACGCCAACGCCACGGCGGCCGCCACCGGAGTGAAGAGTCCGAGCACCAGGAGCACCCCGGCGGCAATCTGCGCGCCGGCCGCGACGTAGGTGAGCAGTTCGGCGTGCTGGTAGCCGGCTTCAGTCAGGTCTTCCGTGAAACCGCCGAGGCCTGAACCGCCCCACCATCCGAAGGCCTTCTGCAGTCCGTGGGCGATGAACACCACGCCGAGGGCCACCCGCAGCAGCAGCAGGCCCAGGTCCTGGGTGCCCCGGCGGCCGGCGGCCTTGAGCCGTTGCTCGGCATCGACCGGCGCGATCTCCACCGGTGCGGCCGACTGGTGCGGCACCCCCGCGGGCTGAACGTACGGCAGCGGTTCGGGGTCCTGCAGCAACCCGTAACCGGCGGCGGACGGGGTCGGTGGCGGTATCGACCCGGCGGGCGCCTCCGGGGCGCCGAACGGCGGGATTCGGGTGGTCTCGGCGTCACCGCCGTAGGTTGCCGAGGCGAGATCGTCTTCGGGATCGACCAACCGGGCCGATGCCGGCCGCACCGCGGAGTCCCCGGGTCGCTGCCAACCGGGTTCGGGATTCTGGCTCGTCACAACGGCAAGCGTAAGTCCAAACCAGCCTCAAACCGTGGATTTACGCGGCGCTGGCGGGGCCGGGATTGTCGGCGCGACACCTGTTGGCGACCGGCACCGTGGCGGACAGCATCGGGGTGTCCGTAACCTGGCGGACATGCGAATGCGCCGGCCGATCGCCGCAAGCCTGGCCGTGCTGTGTGCGGCGGCCACCCTGGGCGCCTCGGGTTGCGCACGTTTCGACAATGCGGTCTCCCAACCGTTCACCACCCCGCCGGAACTGACGCCCGGTCCGCCGTCGACCCCACCCCCACCCCCGCCCCTTCCGCCCAAACCGTTCCCCAAGGCCTGCCCGGCTCCGGGGGTGATGCAGGGCTGCCTGGAATCGACCAGCGGGCTCATCATGGGTTCCGACGCGAAGACCGCCCTGGTCGCTGAGCGCACAACCGGTGCGGTCAAAGAAGTCTCGGTCAGCGCGGAGCCAAAGGTGAAACTGGTCATCCCGGTGGACGGTTCCGGTGACGGCGGCCTCATGGACATCGCGCT
>SYAA01000449.1 GCA_005789055.1 Actinomycetota bacterium | reverse complement strand
CCGCAGACCAGCGAACCGGCGAACCCCTCCCAGGATTTCTTCGGGCTGATCGCCGGGACCATCCGGTGCTTCCCGAACAACACGCCGGCGGCGTAACCGCCGATGTCGGAGAAGGCGACGCCGAGCATCAGGACGAACACTCGCGCGGCGCCGTCCGGCGGATAGACCAACAGCGCGCCGAATGCACCACACAGTGGTATCCACGCCGCGATGAACACCGTCACGGAGACGTCGCGCAGATAGTTGACCGGTTGGCCGCGCAATCCCTGACTCAACAGCCGCCAGACCAGACAGACCAGCACCGTCGCCCCGAACGCACCGAGAGCGCCGGCAGCGCCGAAGGGCCAGGTCAGCCAGATCATTGCCTGCCCACCGAGAATCAATGGGATGACCGGGATTGAGTAGCCCGCGGTCCGCATCCGGCGGACCACCTCATGGGTAGCCAACGGCATCGATACCGCCAACAGCACCACCCACAGTCGCGGGGCGAAGACCAGGATGGCGATAGTGCCGAAACCCATGACGCAACCCACCGCGATGGCGGCCGGGAGGTCGCGGCCGGCCCGCGAAGTCTTGGCCGGTTGCGCCGGCGCCTCGGGGTCGAGGCTGCCGGAATCGGTGTCTGTCACAGTCGCTCGCTGTCGGGGTCCTCAGACCTCGAGCAGTTCGCCTTCCTTGTGTTTGACGTGGTCGTCGATCTGGGCGATGTACTGCGCAGTGGACTTGTCGAGGTCTTTCTCGGCGCGGCCCACCTCATCCTCGCCGGCCTCGCCGTCCTTGCGGATGCGGTGGAGTTCTTCCATGGCGCGGCGTCGAATGTTCCGCACCGACACCTTGGCGTCCTCGCCCTTGGCCTTCGCCTGCTTGACCAGTTCGCGACGGCGTTCCTCGGTCAGTTGCGGGATGGACACCCGGATGATGCTGCCGTCGTTGGTCGGATTCACACCCAGGTCGGAATTACGGATTGCATCTTCGATCGGCTTGAGTTGGGCTGCCTCGTAGGGCTTGATCACAATCATCCGGGCCTCGGGCACGTTGATGCTGGACATCTGCGTGATCGGCGTCGGGGTGCCGTAGTAGTCGATCACGATGCGCGAGAACATACCCGGGTTGGCGCGTCCGGTACGGATGGAGGACAAATCGTCGCGGGCGACCCCGACGGCCTTCTCCATCTTCTCCTCTGCATCGAAGAGAGCCTCGTCAATCATCCGCGCACCTCCTGCTCATCGCTTCGCTCGGCATCCCGCGCACCCGTCACGTGGTGACGAGTGTTCCGATCTTCTCACCCGCGACCGCACGGGCGATGTTTCCGTTGGTCAGCAGGTTGAAAACCAGGATCGGCATACCGTTATCCATGCACAGGCTGAACGCTGTCGCATCAGCCACCCGCAGACCGCGGTCGATCACCTCCCGATGGCTGATCTCGGTCAGCAACTCGGCAGCCGGATTATCCCGGGGGTCGTCGGTGAAGACCCCGTCGACAGCCTTGGCCATCAGCACCACCTCGGCGCCGATCTCCAGGGCGCGTTGCGCCGCGGTGGTGTCAGTGGAGAAGTACGGCAACCCCATGCCGGCACCGAAAATCACCACCCGACCCTTCTCCAGATGCCGGCGGGCTCGCAGCGGTATGTAGGGTTCGGCGACCTGTCCCATCGTGATCGCGGTCTTCACCCGGGTAACGATGCCCTCCTGTTCCAGGAAGTCCTGGAGCGCAAGGCTGTTCATCACGGTACCGAGCATGCCCATGTAGTCCGAGCGGGTACGTTCCATCCCTCGTTGCTGAAGTTGGGCGCCCCGGAAGAAATTGCCGCCGCCGATCACCACGGCCACCTGAACACCGCTGCGGACAACTTCGGCGATCTGGCGGGCGACCTGCGCCACTACGTCGGGGTCCAGACCCACTGCGCCACCGCCGAACATTTCGCCGCCAAGCTTGAGGAGGACTCGCGAATAGCCCACGCCGGATCCGTTCGTGCCCACCGACTCACCCATCGAACTCCTCACCACGCCTGTCCTGACTCAAACGGTTGCCTCGGCCTGGATCCGCGGCCATGGCTTGGCCGCTTCGAGTTCGAAAGCCAGTTCCAGCAACCGGCGCTCGTGTCCCAGCGGAGCACTAAACATCATGCCGATCGGCATGCCCGAGTCCGACTGCCCCATCGGCAACGAGATCGCCGGTTCCCCGGTGGCGTTGTGCAGTGGTGTGAACGCCACCCAGTCCACCAGCCGATCCATCACCTGCTGGTAGTCGGCAGTGGGGTCGAGGTGGCCGATGCGCGGCGTCTCCTCGGCCAGGGTTGGCATCAGCAGGACGTCGTAGTCGCCGTAGAGCCGTTCGGTAACTTTGCGCAACCGGCGCAACCGTGTGATGGCGAGTGGCAGCCGATGCAGGTTGCGGGTCGCATGACGGTCAAGCCCGAGGGTCAGGTTGTCGAGGCGCTCGCGGTCGAAGCTCGGCCCGAAGGTGCGCTTGCCGGTCCGCACCAGTGCCATCGCCATGGAGGCCCAGTAGAGCAGGAAGTCATCCGCGAAGGTCTCCGGGATCGGGCTGGCATCCAGGTGGGTGACCCGGTGGCCGAGTCCCTCGAGCAGTGCGGCAGTCTGCAGAGCCTGATCGCGAATCGCCGGACTGCTGTCCCGATTCAGCGATCGGGTCACAACCGCCACCCGCAGTCGATCGCGACCGGGTCCGGTCACCGCTCCGATCGGCAGCAGTGATCGGTTGCGCCAGATCCGCTCGCCCTCACGGTAGAACGCGGCGGTGTCGCGCACGGAGCGGGTCAGCACTCCATCGTGGACGATCCGCACCGGCATCTGGCGGGTCAGCTTGTCCAGTGGCAGCCTGCCGCGCGAGGGTTTGAGGCCCACCAGGCCATTGCAGGCGGCAGGGATCCGGATCGAGCCACCGCCGTCGTTGGCGTGCGCGATGGGCACCACCCCGGCGGCGACGAAGGCGCCCGAACCCGACGATGACGCTCCCGCGGTGTAGTCGGTGTCCCACGGGTTGCGCACCGCACCGATGCGCGGGTGTTCGGCGGACGCACTGAACCCGAACTCCGAGAGTTGTGTCTTGCCAAGCGGGATCAAGCCGGTCGCCAGGTAGAACTTGGCGAACTCGCCGTGGTCGTCGTGCGGTCGCGGGTCCCACGCGTCGGTGCCCTGCATCGTCGGCATGCCCTCGACGTCGACGTTGTCTTTGATGAACGTCGGCACGCCGTCGAAGTACCCGCCGACGCGGGCACCCGAAGCCGCCCGCGCGCGGGCCTGATCGAACGCATCGTGGGCAAGGCCATTGAGTATCGGATTCACCGCAGCGGCGCGGTTTATCGCGGCCTCGACCAACTCCGCCGATGAGACCTGGCCGGTGCGCAGGGCATCGACCATGGCGACGGCATCGAGTTCGCCGAGCGCATCGTCGCCGAAGGCGCTTACCCGCCGCATGGTCGTTGCATCCCGCTCAGCCCTGGCCCACCTCGAAGCGGACGAACCGGGTCACGGTCACGCCGGCTTCATCGAGAAGTGCCTTGACGCTCTTCTTGTTGTCGGACACTGACGGCTGATCGAGCAGCACCACGTCCTTGTAGAAACCGGTGATGCGGCCCTCGACGATCTTCGACAGCGCAGCTTCGGGCTTGCCCTCGGCCTTGGCCGTCTCCTGCGCGACGTGTTTCTCTGCCGCCACCAGATCTGCGGGTACGTCGTCACGGGTCAGGTACTTGGCCTTCAGCGCGGCGATCTGCAGGGCCACCGTGTGCGCGGCGGCGTGGTCGCTGCCGGTGAACTCGACCAGCACGCCCACCGCGGGAGGCAGGTCGGCGGCGCGCTTGTGCAGGTAGGTTTCGACGTTGCCGTCGAAGTACGCAACCCGGCGCAGCACCAGCTTCTCGCCGATCTTGGCCGACAGTTCGGCGATCGTCTCCTCGACGGTCTTATCGCCGATCTTCGCCGCGTTAAGGGCGTCGACGTCCGTGGCCTTAGCGGCCAGTGCGGCGTCGACGACCTGCTCGGCGAGCTTCTGGAACTCGGCGTTCTTGGCCACGAAGTCGGTTTCGGAGTTGAGCTCGATTAGCGCTCCACCCTTGGCGGCCACCAACCCCTCAGCGGTGGCCCGCTCGGCGCGCTTGCCGACGTCCTTGGCTCCCTTGATCCGCAGGGCCTCGACGGCTTTGTCGAAGTCACCTCCGTTGGAAGCGAGGGCGTTCTTGCAATCGAGCATCCCCGAACCGGTGAGTTCGCGAAGCCGCTTGACGTCAGCGGCGGTGTAGTCAGCCATCTCAGCCCTCCGCCGGGACTTCGACGGTCACCGACTCGTCGGCAACCGGGCCTGGTTCGGTCGGGGCCGCCTCGATAGCCGCGCTGGCCAGCAGCTCCTGCTCCCACTCAGCCAGCGGTTCGGCCGCGGCCCCGGACTCCGAGCCCGCCTTATCGCCCCCGCCGGCACCACCGCGAGCCTGCAGGCCCTCGGCGATCGCCGCGGCGATGACCTTGGTCAGCAGCGCGGCCGAGCGGATCGCGTCGTCAGTGCCCGGGATCGGGTAGTCGACCAGATCGGGGTCGCAGTTGGTGTCAAGGATCGCGATGATCGGGATGTTGAGCTTGCGGGCCTCGGCAACGGCGAGGTGCTCCTTGTTGGTGTCGACGACCCAGATGGCCGAGGGCACTTTGTTCATGTCGCGGATGCCGCCGAGGCTGCGCTCGAGCTTGTTCTTCTCGCGAGTCAGCATCAGGATTTCTTTTTTGGTGCGTCCCTCGAAGCCGCCGGTCTGCTCCATGGCCTCAAGTTCCTTCATTCTCTGAAGGCGCTTGTGCACGGTGGAGAAGTTGGTG
>SYAA01000448.1 GCA_005789055.1 Actinomycetota bacterium | reverse complement strand
CTCCTCAGCCCCTGGACCGGAAACGTTGTAGATCACCCGGCCGGAGTGGAACCATTCCCGGGTCAACCGGTTGCGGTCAAGCGGGAACACTCCGTTGAGCACCGTGTCCCACTGCTGGATCGTCATGGTGCGGCCCTTGCCGTCCACCAGACTCATCTGATCGTCCATCCCGGCCTGAGCGGTACCCGCCCCGACGAACAAGGCCGACGACGCCGCGAGGATTGCGACCAGAACACGACTGATTGACTTCATGGTCTCCCTTAATCGCTTCGGTGGCCGAAGCCGGCACCTGAACACCCCATCGATGTCAGCGGTCATAGTATTACTGCTTCGCTCCGAAATTTCTCGGCAACCCCCCTGCGCCGGTTCGCCGGGCCTTTCAGGCCGGGAAAGCTGCCACCGGCATGACCACTGTCCCCCGGCATGCGCCCTCGGCAATGTCGGTGTGCCAGGTGCCGCGCAGCGACCCGTCGGGTTGGGGTTGGTAGTAGGTCCACGAGGTGGCCCTGGCCCACTGTTTCTGATTGCCCCCGCCGCCCAGGCAGTCCCATAGCCACTCGTAACTCGAGATCCATTCCGAGCCATTCCAGGCGTAACGGGTGGGCTGCGGGATCGTCGGGTTTCCGGGCCGGGGGCCGTCGGTGACCGTGGCCACGCATCGATTACCTGCGCACTGGCTGACCAGTGTGAAGACGGCCCCGAAGTCGCCCTCGGTCTGTCGGCTGGCCGGGCTGGTGCCCGCCTTCTGCGACGCGTAGGTGATCAACTGGTAGCGCCCGTTCCACGGCTGGGGTGTCGCGGCGGCTGTCGCGGGGGTGAGCACGGTTGCGGCGAGGCCCGCTGAGATCAGCAGAAGGACGCCGCGACGGAGCCGAGCGAAGCGCGTCACGCCACTGGGGTCAGCGCGGACGACGACGCTGGGGTCAGCGCGGGGATCAGGGTCTGACCAGGCCACATTCTGCTAGCCTAGCTGGTGATAAACCCCACCCGTCGCATCTGCAACACGACTCGCCGGACCCACGGTAGCCTCGCGAGGTGCTGCTGGCCTCGCTGAACCCCGCCGCGGAGGCCGCCGGAGCCGACGTCGCGGACGCGGTGCGGATCGGGGGAGTCACGCTGTCGCGCAGTGATCTCATCGGCGCAGGAACCTCGGTGGCCGAGCGGGTCGGGGGAGCCGAGCGGATCGCCGTCCTGGCGACGCCCACGGCGGCGACAGTGCTGGCGGTGACCGGTTGTCTGATCGCGGGCGTGCCGTTCGTCCCGGTGCCCGCTGATGTCGGAAACGCCGAACAAAACCACATCCTGAGCGACTCCGGCGCCCAGGGATGGCTGGGTGATCTGCCCGATGACCCATGCGGATTGCCGCACATCCCGGTGCGGGTCCACGCCCGATCGTGGCATCGCTACCGCGAACCCGATCCGGCGGACACCGCGATGGTGATTTACACCTCTGGAACGACCGGTCCGCCCAAGGGGGCGGTGATCAGCCGCGGGGCCGTCGCAGCGGACCTCGACGCGCTGGCGGCTGCCTGGCAGTGGACGCCGGAGGACACCCTGGTGCACGGCCTCCCGTTGTTCCACGTGCACGGGTTGGTACTGGGGCTACTGGGGTCGCTAAGGGTGGGAAATCGGTTCGTGCATACCGGCAAGCCCACACCGCAGGCCTACGCGGCGGCTGGCGGAACCCTGTATTTCGGTGTTCCCACGGTGTGGAGCCGGATCCTCGCCGATCCGGAATCGGCACGTGCGCTGGCTTCGGCGCGACTGCTGGTGTCGGGCAGCGCGGCACTGCCGGTGCCGGTGTTCAGGCAGTTGGCCGAACTCACCGGCCATGCACCGGTGGAGCGTTACGGCTGCACCGAGACCCTGATCACGGTCAGCACCCGTGCCGACGGTGAACGTCGTCCGGGCTCTGTGGGCCTTCCGCTACCGGGCATGCAGACCCGTCTGGTCCATGACGACGGGTCATCGGTTGCGCACGACGGCGAAACCATCGGGCACCTTCAGGTGCGCACACCGACGCAATTCGAGGGTTATCTCAATGCTCCAGAAGCCACCGCGTCCGCGTTCTCACCCGACGGTTGGTATCGCACTGGCGACGTCGCGGTCATTGACTCCCAGGGCATGCATCGCATCGTCGGCCGCGAATCGGTCGATCTGATCAAGTCCGGCGGCTATCGGATCGGCGCCGGCGAGATCGAGACCGCGATTCTTAGTCATCCCGGCGTGATCGAGGTTGCCGTCGTCGGGCTTCCTGATGCGGATCTAGGGCAGCGCATTGTGGCATTCGTCGTCGGTGACGCCGCGGCCGAGGAGCTTATTTCCTTTGTAGCGCAGCAGCTTTCGGTGCATAAGCGGCCCCGGGAGGTACGGATTGTGGACGCGCTTCCGCGCAATGCGATGGGCAAGGTGCTCAAGAAGGAGCTGATGTGAGGGGGAACGCGCTAGTTGGCGTGCAGCGCCTCGTTGAGCGTGATACCGCTACCGTCGCGGGAAACCACTTCGACTGCGCCGGTGACCGAGTTCCGCCGGAACAGCAGATTGTCGGCGCCGGATAATTCGCGGGCCTTCACCGTCGCACCGTCAGAATTGGTTGCTCCGTCGGATAGCGTGACCTTGGTGCCGGCGGTTACGTACAACCCGGCCTCGATGACGCAGTCGTTGCCCAGCGAAATTCCCAAACCGGAGTTGGCGCCCAGCAGGCAGCGTCTACCGACCGAGATCTGCTCGGTGCCGCCGCCCGACAACGTGCCCATGATCGACGCGCCGCCACCGACGTCGGAACCGTCGCCGATGACCACGCCCGCGGAGATGCGGCCCTCCACCATCGAAGCGCCCAGTGTTCCGGCGTTGAAGTTCACGAAACCCTCG
>SYAA01000447.1 GCA_005789055.1 Actinomycetota bacterium | reverse complement strand
TTCACGCCCCGGCCCAACTGCGCCGGGGCGTTCGTCATTTCTCGGGCCTTCAGCGGTGGCGCACACGATAACCACCGAGGAGGCATGCATGGCCAAGGCTGACAAGGTCACCGCGGTCGCCGAGATCTCTGAGCAGTTCAAGTCCTCGACGGCCACCGTCATCACCGAGTATCGCGGTCTGACCGTGGCCAATCTGGCCGAACTGCGCCGTTCACTCGGCGGGGTCGCCACCTACACCGTCGCGAAGAACACGTTGATCAAACGTGCGGCGGCCGAAGCCGGGATCGAGGGCCTCGACGATCTGTTCGCCGGACCCACCGCGATCGCCTTCATCAACGGTGAGGCAGTCGACGCGGCCAAGGCGATCAAGAAGTTCGCCAAGGACAACAAGGCGCTCATCATCAAGGGCGGCTACATGGACGGTCACTCGCTGACCGTCGCAGAGGTTGAGAAGATCGCCGATCTCGAATCGCGCGAAGTGCTGCTGGCCAAGCTGGCCGGCGCCATGAAGGGCAACCAGGCCAAGGCAGTCGGCCTGTTCAACGCCCCACTGTCGCAGTTCGCCCGGCTCGCCGCAGCGCTGCAAGAGAAGAAGGCCGGCGAAACCGCCGCGTAATCAGCAACCACCAACTAGGCAAACCCCTGACTGGAAAGGTCAATCACCATGGCAAAGCTCAACACCGACGAACTGCTCGACGCGTTCAAGGAAATGACCCTGCTCGAACTCTCGGAGTTCGTGAAGAAGTTCGAAGAGGTCTTTGAGGTCACCGCGGCCGCACCGGTCGCCGTCGCCGCCGCCGGCGGTGGCGGAGCCGGCCCGGCCGCCGAGGCTGCCGAGGAGCAGTCCGAGTTCGACGTCATCCTCGAGGCCGCGGGCGAGAAGAAGATCGGCGTGATCAAGGTCGTCCGCGAGATCGTCTCGGGCCTGGGCCTCAAAGAGGCCAAGGACCTCGTCGACGGCGCCCCCAAGGCGCTGCTCGAGAAGGCCACCAAGGAGGCCGCCGAGGACGCCAAGGCCAAGCTCGAGGCCGCCGGCGCCACGGTCACCGTCAAGTAGCACCGTCGACGCCGGGAAACCGGCGCGAAAATCCCCCGCGAGCCCGCCGGTTCGCGGGGGATTTCGTTTGGCGACAAACGGGAATAGGCCTGCAGGCTGTGCGCTACAGTGACTCAAACCACAGGCGGTGACCCGTGGTGACATCGTGTTGGCGGAAGGATCGCGCGTGGGCATCAGCATCCAGGTTGAGGGACTGTCCAAATCATTCGGGTCTGCGAAGATCTGGGAGGACGTCACCCTCGACATTCCGGCCGGCGAGGTCAGCGTTCTGCTCGGACCGTCCGGTACCGGCAAATCGGTGTTCCTGAAATCGCTGATCGGCCTGCTGCGGCCCGAACGCGGCAAGATCATCGTCGACGGCACCAACATCATCGAATGTTCGTCCAAAGAGCTCTACGAGATCCGCACCCTGTTCGGCGTGATGTTCCAGGACGGCGCGCTGTTCGGATCGATGAACATCTTCGACAACACCGCCTTCCCGTTGCGCGAGCACACGAAGAAGAAGGAAAGCGAGATCCGCGAGATCGTCATGGAGAAGCTCGGGATGGTGGGCTTGATCGGTGACGAGAACAAGTTCCCCGGCGAGATCTCCGGCGGTATGAAGAAGCGCGCCGGCCTGGCCCGCTCGCTGGTGCTCGACCCCAAGATCATTCTCTGCGACGAGCCCGACTCCGGCCTGGATCCGGTGCGCACCGCCTACCTGAGCCAGTTGCTCATCGACATCAACGCCCAAATCGACGCGACGATTCTGATCGTGACGCACAACATCAACATCGCCCGGACCGTGCCCGACAACATGGGCATGCTGTTCCGCAAGCATCTGGTGATGTTCGGTCCCCGCGAGGTGCTGCTGACCAGTGAGGAACCGGTCGTCAAGCAGTTCCTCAACGGCCGGCGCCTCGGCCCGATCGGTATGTCCGAGGAGAAGGACGAGTCGACGATGGCCGAAGAGCAGGCCATGATGGACGCCGGTCACAACGACGGCGGTGGTGACGAACTGGTCGGTGTGCCGCCGCAACTGGTCGCCACCCCGGGCATGCCGGATCGCCAAGCCGTCCACCGTCGCCAGGCGCGGGTGCGCCAGATCCTGCACACCCTGCCCCCGGCCGCTCAGGAGGCCATCCTCGACGACCTTGAGGGCACCCACCGGTTGCCGCTTGCCTAGTTTCACCGGTCGTCGACCCGTCCGCCGGCAGTAGCGTCGGTGGAGCAGGGAGCACCTCCCCGCCACGGGTATCGTGAAGATAAGTCCTAGGCCCGGGGTGTACGACGTGGAGAACGATCCAGACAGCGATGCGGTGTATCCACCGCATCCAGACAATGCCGATGACGCGCGCAGTCCTGCCGCGTCGACAACTCGCGGGGCCATCCGTACGCAGGAGCCGGGAGTGACCCGGCCACGCCCTGCCACCGTCGCCGAGGCACGGGCACGGGACAAGGCGCGCAAGGCACGCGAAGTCGCCGAACGATTCGCCGCCGAACAGGTCGCCAACGCAGAGCGGAGACGCAGCCAGAACAGGAAGACACTGATGGGGGCGGTGGCCGTGGTCGGGGTGGTCGGGGTGGTGGCGCTGGGATATCAGGCGTTCAAAGCCACCCCGGAGGTCACGGCCAGCTGTGTGGACGAGAACAACGTGGTGGTGTCGGACAGCTATTGCGGGTCGGGGAGCCCGGGCATTGGTGGCGTTTTTATTTTTGCGGGTGCGCCCTACCGCTACTACTACGGCGGTGCGACCGGCGGTGTGGGAACCGTCGCCACCGGAGGGACCCTGACACAGCCGCGCGGCACCGTCGCCAAGACCAAGTCCGGATCGTCGATCAGTCGCGGCGGCTTCGGGTCCTCCAGCGTGGGCAGTGCGGGCGGCTGAATGCGGCGGGAACACAGGGCTCCCCGGCCGGGTTGGGAGCAGATCGTCGCCGCCCAGGGCATGTGCTTCGACGAACCCGCCCGCTACGCCGACGGCTCGATTCGCCCCTACTGGGACGAGTCTGTGCACTACGTGTTCGACATGGACGAGGTGCTGTCCATGGAGGCCAGCGTCGAGGTCCTGCACTCGATGTGCCTGGAGGCGGTCGAGCATGTGGTGCTCACCGAACGGTTCGCAGACTTCGGGCTGCCGGAGTGGTGCTGGGAGCCCATCGCGAAGTCCTGGCGGCGCAGCGACCCGCACGTGTACGGCAGGTTCGATCTGCGCTACGACGGAAAGCGCCCTCCGGTCCTGCTGGAGTACAACGCAGACACCCCGACCACGTTGCTCGAGGCCGCGATTTTGCAGTGGCACTGGAAAACCGCCGTCTTCCCCGACGACGACCAATGGAACTCACTGCACGAACGCCTCGTCGAGCGCTGGCAGGAGATTCGGCTGCGACTGGCCGGTGAGGAAGTCCATTTCACGTGGTCGTCGGCCGATATGACGGGCGAGGACAACGTGACGCTGGCCTACATGCAGGAATGCGCGGCCGAAGCGGGCCTGAACACGGTGGCCCTGGCGATCGAGCAACTCGGTTATGACAGTGACCTTGACCGCTTCGTCGATCTCGAGGAGGCGCCGATCTCGTCGGTGTTCAAGCTCTACCCGTGGGAGTGGGTGCTCGACGACGAATTCGGCCGCCGCGCAGTGGATCTGCTGCCCGAAACGATGTGGGTGGAGCCGCTGTGGAAGACGCTGCTGAGCAATAAGGCGATCCTGGCGGTGCTGTGGCAGATGTATCCCGGGCACCCGAACCTGCTACCGGCCTACCTCGACGAACCGCAT
>SYAA01000446.1 GCA_005789055.1 Actinomycetota bacterium | reverse complement strand
TCGGAGGTGAGCGGCCTTCGATTGATGCAGAGCGGTTCGACGCTGCCCAGCCATCCGACGATGGTGGCGATCGATCTCGGCGACGGCCCCCAGGTTCGCAGGCTCAGTTCCGCACCGGACGCCGGACCCCAGACACTCTCGCTGCACCCGCGGATCACCGACACCGTCCGGATCAGCCTGCTCCAGTGGGATGACGTAATCGACCGCACGGCATTGGGTTTCGATCAACTCAAGCCGCCGGGCCTGGCGGAGGTCACCGTGCTGGGCCCGGACGGCGCACCCATCGCCGCAGCGGACGCGCGAGCGAACCGAACTCGTGGGATCGAACTGGCCTGCGGGCAGGGACCGGTAATTGCCGTCTCGGGTCGATTCGTGCAGACGTCCGTGTCGACGACGGTGGGCGCGCTACTCGACGGCAGGCCGATCCCGGCGCAAACCTGCGATCCGACCCCGATCTCGCTGCGTACCGGAACCCAGGAGTTGTTGATCAGTCCGGGTTCGGCCTTCATCGTCGACGGCGTGCAACTGCGCGGACCCCTCAGCGCCGAGATCGCCACGGCGCCAACGACTCCCGCGCCGGTCACTGAATGGACCGCCGATCGGCGGGAGATTAGTCTGGCTCGGTCGCCGATCGCTCGAGTCGTGGTGGTTCCAGAGAGTGTCAACCCCGGCTGGGTCGCGCGGACGCCTGACGGCGCGACGCTGACACCGGTAATCGTGAATGGTTGGCAACAGGGTTGGGTGGTGCCGGCCGGTGCGGTGGGAACCATCACCCTGGGGTTCGCGTCCAACGGCCCGTACCGCGTGGGCCTGCTCGGCGGTCTCGCGCTGCTGCCACTGCTGCTGATGCTGGCACTGGTACCACCGCGTCGTCCGGAAGCGGCCGGGCCCGCGGCCGCACCCTGGGCGCCTGGCGTGTTGGCCGGCCTCGGGGTGATCGCTGTCGGCGCGGCGATTGCGGGCGCGGGCGGGGTCGCGGTGTTCGGTGCCGCACTTCTGGGCACCCGCCTGCTGCGCCACCGCCGCCGATTGTTCGATCGGCTGACGCTGATGGTGGCCCCGGCGGGACTGATCCTGGCCGGCGCCCTGCTCGCGCGGTATCCGTGGCGCTCAGTCGACGGCTACATCGGTGACTCTGCCTGGGTACAGCTGCCCGCGCTCGTCGCCGTCGCCGCACTGGCCGTCTCCGCACTTGAAAACGACACCGCCGCAAAGCCTTCGACGTAGGGTGCGTCACATGACGCAGGGTGCCGAAGTGGAGACCGTGAGGGGCCGGATAGCCGCCGGTGACCTCGGAGTAACGCTGATGCACGAGCATGTTTTCGTGCTCTCCCCGGAGATCATGGCCAACCACCCCGAGGGCTGGGGCGATGAACAGGCCCGCGAGGACACCGCGGTCGACAAGCTCAACGCTCTCAAGGCCATCGGGGTGGACACCATCGTTGATCCCACCGTGATCGGCCTGGGCCGCTATATCCCGCGCATCCAGCGGGTTGCCGCGCGCACGGACCTGCAGATCGTGGTGGCCACCGGCATCTACACCTACAACGAAGTACCGATGTACTTCCACTTCACCGGGCCGGGAACCGCGCTCGGCGGGGCGGAGACCATGACCGACTTGTTCGTGCGCGATATCACCGAGGGCATCGCCGATACCGGCGTCAAGGCGGCGATCCTCAAGTGCGCAACCGACGCCCACGGCCTCACCCCCGGCGTTGAGCGAGTATTGCGAGCGGTCGCCGCGGCCCAGCGTGCCACCGGGGTTCCGATCACCACCCACACCCATGCGCACTCCCGGCGAGGACTCGATCAACAGCGCATCTTCGCCGAGGAGGGTGTGGACCTCAGCCGGGTCATCATCGGCCACAGCGGCGACACCACCGACCTGGACTACCTTGAGGAACTGATCGCCGCCGGGTCCTATCTGGGCATGGACCGGTTCGGCGTGGACAACATCCTCAGCTTCGACGACCGGGTCGACACCGTCGCCCGGATGTGCGAACGCGGCCATGCGGCCAAGATGGTGCTGGCACACGACGCGTCCTGCTACATCGACTGGCTGCCAGAGGCCGCACTGCCGGTGGTCCTGCCGAACTGGCACTACCTGCACATCCACAACGACGTTCTGCCGGCACTACGGCAGCGCGGAGTCACCGAGGAGCAGATCACCACCATGCTGGTCGACAATCCGCGCGACATCTTCTCCCACCGGGGCGGCTACTAATGGCGGCCGACGAGGTTCCGGCGATCGGAACCCAGATCAGTCGCCTTGCCGCCGAGGATCCCGAGGCTGCGGCACTGAGCCACGAGGGCCGGACCCTCACCCGGCGACAGTTGGATTCGACGACCAACCGCCTGGCCCGCGCGTACGCCGAACTCGGCGTGCGCCAGGGAGACTACGTCACCATCGCCGTGCCGAACTCGATCGAATGGGTTCAGGCGGTGGTGGCGGTGTGGAAGCTCGGCGCGATTCCGCAACCACTGTCGTCGCGGCTGCCCGACTCCGAATACGCCGGCCTGCTGGACCTCACGCCGCGCGCACTGCTGGTCGGCCGGCCCGATCCGCGCGGAGTGGTCCGCGCGGTGCCCGGCGACTTCGATCCGGGTGATGTCTCGGATGCCCCACTGCCGGAGGTGGTTTCGCCGTCGCTGAAGTCAATGGCATCCGGCGGGAGCACCGGGCGGCCGAAGTTGATCGAGGCCGGCGGTGACGGCCGCTTCCAGGGTGGCCTGGTGGCGGCGATGATGGGCAACGAGGCGACCGACACCCAGTTGGTGTCGGTGCCGCTGAGTCACAACACCGGCTTCACGTCGGCCACCATAGCGCTGGCGACGGGCCAGCACCTGGTGCTGATGAGCCGATTCGATCCGGCCGAATTCCTGAGGTTGGTCTCCGAGTACCGGGTGAATTACCTGGCGACCGTGCCGACCATCATGCAGCGGCTGCTCCCCGTCTACCGCGCCGATCCGGGCGCCTACGATCTGTCATCGATGCGGCGCTGGTGGCACCTGGCCGCGCCCTGCCCGCCGGCGATCAAGGAAGCCTGGATCGACATCCTCGGCCCGGAGGTGGTGTGGGAGCTTTACGGCGGCACCGAACTCCAGGCGTTGACATTCATCAGCGGCACCGAGTGGCTCGACCATCGGGGCTCCGTCGGCCGGGTGGTGTCGGGGGAGATGAAGGTTTTCGACGACGACGGTGCCGAATGCCCGCCGGGAGTGGTCGGGGAGATCTACATGCGTCCCCATCCCGGGAGTCGACCCACGTACCGCTACATCGGCAGCACCGCCAAACAGCGCTCGGACGCGCTGGGGGCCTGGGACTCCCTGGGCGATCTGGGCTGGTTCGACGCGCAGGGCTATCTGTATCTGGCAGACCGCCGGGTGGACATGTTCACCGTGGGTGGGCGCAACGTCTACCCGGCCGAGATCGAGAACGCACTGGCCGAACATCCTGCGGTGCTGTCGTGTTTGGTGGTCGGAGTGCCGCATGAGGATCTCGGCCAGGTTCCGCACGCCCTCGTGCACGCCGGATCTGCAGACCTCGATGAGACCGCGGTCGCGGCCTTCGTGGCGCAACGACTCGCGGCCTACAAGGTCCCGCGCAGTGTGGAGTTCGTCGACACCCCGTTGCGCGACGACGCCGGCAAGGCCCGCCGTACCGAAGTACGCGACGAAGTCATCGCGCGACGACAGGCTCCGGGTTATCGGTAACCGAACTGTCCAGCGGTGGCGGCGCCGTGCCGCCCGATGCGCTGCGCCGGTATTCCCAGCGCCGCAACGCATTGCGACACGGTGACTCGATCAACGCGTAACTGACCGC
>SYAA01000010.1 GCA_005789055.1 Actinomycetota bacterium | reverse complement strand
CCGGTTGGCTGGTCATCACCGGCCCGACCGAGCACGCCACCAGCTTCATCGAAGGCATCAGTCTGCTGGCCAACATGCGATTATGTCCGAATGTGCCTGCGCAACATGCCATTCAGGTGGCCCTCGGCGGGCACCAAAGCATCGATGACCTCGTTCTGCCGGGCGGTCGGTTACTCGAACAGCGCGACCTCGCCTGGGAGAAGCTGAATACAATTCCAGGTGTCTCCTGCGTCAAGCCCCGGGGCGCGCTGTACGTCTTCCCTCGGCTCGATCCGGAGGTCCACGACATCGTCGATGACGAGAAACTCGTTCTCGACCTGTTGCTCGAAGAGAAGATTCTGGTCACACAGGGCACCGGTTTCAACTGGCCCACACCGGACCACCTTCGTATCGTGACCCTGCCCTGGGCACGCGACCTGGCCAACGCCATCGAACGGCTTGGCAATTTCCTGGCGAGCTACCGGCAGTAGCCGGTGACGCACTCACACTCGCATTCCCACACCGGTCCGACCCCATTGGGTCCGGTGGCCGCCCGGATCGTGGTAGCCGCACTGGGACTGATCGGACTCGCTGTGGTTATTGGCGCGGTACTGCTGTGGCCCTCCGGGAACAAACCCGATATTCCACTGCCGTTTCAAAACGGCGCAGGCGGTTCGGTCACCACCGAAGGCGGACAGGTGATCTCGACTGAAGCAGCCGACTGCGGCAGCGCTTCGGCCGGGCAGGTGATCACCGGCAATCCCGCTCCGGGCATCCCCGGCGGCAGCACCTGTGTGCAGGCACTGGTCGCGGTCGCCACCGGGCCCAATACCGGCGCCAAAACCCTGTTGGAATTCGCCCCGGGACCGGGCCAACCGAATCTGAGTGCCGGCGACATGATTCGCATCTTCCGCCAGATCGACCAGCAGGGCGGCACCAGTTACGGGTTCTACGACTATGAACGCACGTGGCCATTGACGATGTTGGCGGTGCTGTTCGCCATTGTGATCGTCGCGGTGGCACGGTGGCGGGGACTGCGTGCGCTGGTGGGTATCGGGATCGCCTTCGTGGTGCTGGTCGTCTTCATGCTGCCGGCCCTTCGCGACGGGGCGCCGGCACTGCCGGTCGCCCTGGTGGCTTCCTCAGCGATTCTCTACGCGGTGATCTATCTGGCCCACGGAATCAGTCTGCGCACCAGTGCCGCGCTACTGGGGACTCTGACAGCGATGCTCCTCGCTGCCGTCCTGTCCTGGGCCGCAATAGAACTCACCCACCTGACCGGACTTTCCCAGGATCAGAACAACGAGGTGGCCGCATACCTCGGGAACGTGTCCATCACCGGACTCCTGTTGGCGGGGTTCATCATCGGCTCACTTGGTGTGCTCAACGACGTGACCATCACCCAGGCCTCGACGGTGTTCGAACTCGCACACATCGGGCACGGAACTCGCGGACAGATCTTTCAGCGCGCGATGCGAGTGGGCAGCGACCACATCGCAAGCACGGTCTACACCCTCGTCCTTGCTTACGCCGGCAGTGCTCTACCGCTATTGCTGCTGTTCAGCGTTGCCAACCGTTCCCTGACCGACGTACTTACCGGCGAGAGCGTGGCCATCGAGATCGCCCGGTCCGCGGTGGGCGGTATCGCACTGGCGCTGTCTGTGCCGCTGACGACGGCGATCGCCGCCGTGCTCGCGACACCTAATGCCGCTGGAGTAGGTCCAGCAGATATCGGCCGTAGCCCGACTTGAGAAGGGGTTGCGCGCGCGCGGCGAGTTGGTCCTCATCGATGAATCCCATCCGCCAGGCGATCTCCTCCGGACAGGCGACCTTGAGTCCTTGGCGGGATGAGATGGTGCGCACGAAGTTGCTCGCCTCCAGCAGTGAGTCGAAGGTGCCGGTGTCCAGCCAGGCGGTGCCCCGGGGAAGCACCTCGACTTTGAGTCGGCCGTTTTCGAGGTAGGCCTGATTGACGGCGGTGATCTCCAATTCACCTCGGGCCGAGGGTTTCAGAGACCGGGCGATGTCGATGACGTCGTTGTCATAGAAGTACAGTCCCGGGACCGCGTAGTTGGACTTCGGTGTCGCGGGTTTTTCCTCCAGGGCCAATGCTCTTCCTGCGGAATCGAATTCGACGACACCGTAATCCGATGGGTTTGCAACCCAGTAAGCAAAGATGGCACCACCCTCGACTCCCGCGAAGCGCTTGAGATTCGTGCCCACTCCTGGGCCATAGAAGATGTTGTCACCGAGGATCAGGGCGACCGGGCCGGTACCGATGTGATCGGCGCCGATCACAAAAGCCTGAGCCAATCCCTCGGGACGATCCTGCACTGCGTAGGTAATGGTGATCCCGAACTGCGAACCGTCGCCGAGGAGTCGCTCGAAGGCCGGGCGATCCTGGAGCGTGGTGATCACCAGAATGTCGCGGATGCCGGCCGTCATCAGCGTTGACAGCGGATAGTAGATCATCGGCGTGTCGTAGACCGGCAGGAGTTGCTTGCTGACGCCCTGGGTGATCGGGTAAAGACGAGTGCCTGATCCACCGGCCAGGATGATTCCGCGCATGCGAATTCAGGCCTGGAAGTCTTCGTCGGTCAATTCGGTGGCGGCCAGTGCGGCGGCAAGGCTGTCATGGCGAAACACCGAGGTGACATGGTCATGCACGACCCGGAACGCCGACGCCGCGGTGCTGACTTCGCCGATTCCGGAGGTGATCGTCTCCTCGACGACGACAACGCCGTCGCGGTAGTAGATGTCGCCAACGTCGACGGTCGCGTCCGTTCGTCGCGCCCAGTCCCGCAAGGCCGCGTGCCCCTGGGCGGCACCGCCAGCGTCGCCGAGCTCGATATCGCTACTCGCCAGTGACACCAGGGTGCCGACGTCTGCATTGCTTAGTGCGTCGTGGAAGGCAAGAACGGTGGCGATCTCCGAAGTGCTCATGGCCACTCAAAGTACCGGTCTAGAACGGTGTGCGGGCCAACCAGGTGTTCCAGACCGGCTGATCACCGAAGATCTCGAGGCTGAGATCGGCGGCACTGCCGCGTCGGACGATCGCCAGCAGCAGGTCACGGGCCGGGCCGCGCAAGGCTACGGTGGCCTTGGCGTGCCCATGTTCGAACCCGATGCCGTCTGCCCGGCCGACGATGGTCCACTCGCCGTCCGTGCCGAGGCCGGCATCGGTGGCATGCAGGTGCAGTGACTGCCCGTCGCTCAGTGCCTGGCCACCCCAGCCCGGATCGTTCTCGGCGGCCCTAATCATCACCCGTTCCAGGTACTCGGTGATTCCGTCGGCGGCGGTAGGCGGGTCGATCGTGAAGGCTGCGCCCAGTGCCAGTGCGGCGTCGGCGCGATGGACGATCGTCTCGTGCAGTCGTCGACGGATCCACCACGATGCCGGTCGCGGACCCAGGAAAGTCCAGACCGGTGTCTGGGCGCCAGACTTCTCGACGGCGGCAATGAGTGCACGTGCGCCGTCCTGCAGCCAGCCGAGTTCGCCGTCCCGCCCGGCCGGTGGCTTGCCGCCGGCGACAGTCCGTGGGTCGAGAGTCTCGGTCGACTTCTCGGCGACGATCTGGGCAGCCCATCGGTCGCCCCGTCCGACGTGGCGCATCAATTGGTTAAGCGTCCACTCGGGACAGGTCGGCACCGGCGCCGACAGATCCGCGTCACGAAGGAGGTCGGCGAACGCGTTGTTCTCAGCGATCAGGGCGGCAGCGGTATCCACGCCGGCCAATTTACGCCGCAGGGCTGGTCGGCAGTAGCGGTGTCGTCGATACTGCCGCTGAGTCACTTGAGCTGTCGGGCGCGGATTCGGTTGCGCTCGAGGTGGATTCGACAGCCGTCGACGACTGTGCGGTTGTCGATGACGGCGTCGCCGAGGGAACAGGAGCCTGCGTTGGCGGTGAGGTCTGAGCCGGAGTCGCTAACGTCGTGGACGTGGCGACCGGGGATCTCGGTACCGGGACGGCGCGAACCGGCGGCGGGGCGATCTGCGGAAGAATCTGTGGAAGAAGTTGCGGCAATAGCTGCGGCAGGATCGGCGGGATGACCACCGGAGCAGGAGCCACCGGGGCCGGCGCGACAGGTGCGGGTGCGACAGGAGCGGGCGCGATAGCAGGGACCATCGGAGCAGGAGCTAACGGGACAGGTGCCATTGGGGCAGGTGCCATTGGGGCGGGCACCTGGGCCTGAGGGACGATCGCCGCTGCGGGTGCGAGCGGTGCGGCGACCCGCGGAGGCGCGAGCGCCGGCGCCTCCTGCACGACGGGAAGCGGGTTGGCGATCGTCTCCGGCGCCGCGGGCACCGGCGGCTGGACACTGGATACTGCCGCACTCTGGTCGGGGTCGACCGGTTGAT
>SYAA01000068.1 GCA_005789055.1 Actinomycetota bacterium | reverse complement strand
TCGACCGTGACCGCGACGATGCCGGGTTCGACGGTGCGCGAGCTGATTGTCATGGGGCACTTTCTGACGGGTCGGATACCAGCAGTACCTAAGCAAGCACTTGCTTGGTACGCTAGCACAGTGATCCAGGCGGTTGGCGGTTCTCAGATGAACCTCGGTCTGCAGGGACGCGTCGTTCTGGTCACCGGTGGTGTGCGCGGTGTCGGCGCCGGGATCAGCGCGGTCTTCGCGGGTCAGGGCGCCATTGTTGTCACCTGCGCGCGGCGCCCGGTCGAGGGATTGCCTTTTGAGTTCCACGGCTGCGATGTTCGCGACCCCGACGCGGTGGCGGTGCTCATCGAGACCATTGTCGCCGAGCACGGCCGCCTTGACGTGGTGGTGAACAACGCCGGCGGATCGCCTTATGCGTTGGCCGCCGACGCATCGCCGAGGTTCCATCAGAAGATCGTCGAACTCAACCTGCTCGGCATGCTGCACGTTTCTCAAGCGGCCAACGCCGTCATGCAGCGGCAGGACCAAGGCGGGTCGATCATTTCCATCTCCAGCATCAGCGGAAGCCGGCCCTCACCGGGTACCGCCGCCTACGGTGCGGCCAAGGCCGGGGTGGACAGCCTCACCGCCAGCCTGGCGGTTGAGTGGGCGCCGAAGGTTCGAGTGAACGCCGTGGTGGTTGGCCTGGTCGCCACCGAGCAGGCCGAACTTTTTTACGGTGACGGCGATTCGCAAGCAGCCGTCGCCGCGACCATCCCGCTGGGCCGTTTAGCGCAGCCGTCCGAAGTTGGTTGGGCTACAGCATTTCTGGCGTCGGACGCGGCGTCGTACATCAGCGGAGCCGCACTCGCGGTGCACGGTGGGGGCGAGCCGCCGCCGTATTTATCCGCATCGAGCGTTAACAAATAGGAGAGTCAACCATGGGATTGCTCGACGGTCGGGTTGTCATCGTCACCGGCGCCGGCGGCGGGATCGGGCGTGCACACGCCCTGGCTTTCGCCGCGGAGGGCGCGCGAGTGGTGGTCAACGACATCGGTGTCGGACTGGATGGTTCGCCGGCCGGCGGGGGTAGCGCCGCGCAGGGCGTTGTCGACGAAATCGTTTCCGCCGGTGGGGAAGCCGTCACCAGTGGCGCGAACGTGGCTGATTGGGACGAGGCCGCCGGGCTGATTCAGACCGCCGTCGACACCTTCGGCGGACTCGATGTCCTCGTCAATAACGCCGGCATCGTGCGGGACCGGATGATCGCCAACACCAGCGAGGAGGAGTTCGACGCCGTCGTCGCCGTGCACCTCAAGGGGCACTTCGCCACCACCCGGCATGCCGCCGCCTACTGGCGGGCACTTGCGAAGGAGGGCAAGGCGGTTGACGCCCGGATCATCAACACCAGTTCCGGCGCCGGACTGCAGGGCAGCGTCGGGCAGGGCAACTACAGCGCAGCCAAGGCCGGCATCGCCGCGCTGACCCTGGTGGCGGCCGCCGAGATGGGCCGCTACGGCGTCACCGTCAACGCGATTGCGCCGTCGGCGCGTACTCGGATGACCGAAACTGTCTTCGCCGACATGATGTCAACGCAGGACAAGGATTTCGATGCGATGGCGCCGGAGAACATCTCACCCCTGGTGGTGTGGCTGGGCAGCGTCGAATCCCGCGATGTCACCGGCCGGGTGTTCGAGGTCGAGGGCGGCATCATCCGGGCCGCCGAAGGATGGCAGCACGGCGCCGAGGTGGACAAGGGCGCCCGCTGGGAACCCGGTGAACTCGGCCCCGTGGTGCGAACCCTGCTTGCTGAGGGCCGGCCGCCGGTCCCGGTCTACGGCGCCTGAGGCTTGCGTCGAGTGTCGCACCAGAGCGACACTCGAATCCCAACGTCACTCCAGCGCGACGCTCGGCGACGGTTGGGTTAGGGGTCGCAGATGACGATCGGGATCACCCGGTCGGTCCACGACTGGTAATCATCGAAGCTGGAATACATCGCGGTCAGCTTGGGCCAGTACGCCGTTCGCTCCGCGTCGGTGGCGTCCCGCGCCGTCAGATGCAGCGTTTCGTCCTTGATCTGGACTGACACCTTCGGGTTGGCCTTCAGGTTCAGGTACCACATCGGGTTGGTTGCAGCACCGCCCTGCGATGCCACCAAGATCACCCGGTCGCCCTCGCGCAAATACAGCAGCGGGCTGACCCGCGGTTCGCCGGACTTTCGGCCGGTGGTCGTCAGCAGCGCTACCGGCGCGCCCTTGAGGAACTTGCCGCCGATGCGGCCGTCGGTCTTTTTGTACAGCCAGGTGTTGGTCCGCGACATCCACTTGATGATGGTTTTGGTGCGCGGCGAGTTCAGACCCTTGGGTGGGCTGGACGGCACGACTAGATCCGCTCGATGATGGTGCCGGTAGATAACGCGCCGCCGGCGCACATGGTGATCAGCGCGGTGGATTTGCCGGTGCGCTCAAGCTCGTGCAACGCGGTGGTGATCAGTCGGCTGCCGGTGCTGCCTACCGGGTGACCCAGTGCGATCGCACCGCCAGTGACGTTGACCTTGTCCATATCGGCCTTGTGCACCTGGGCCCAGCTGAGCACCACCGATGCGAATGCCTCGTTGATCTCGACAAGGTCGATGTCGGCCATGGTCATGCCGGCTTTCTCCAACACCTTCGCGGTGGACTGCACCGGACCGTCGAGGTGGTAGTAGACCTCGGAGCCGACGAGAGCCTGGCTGACGATGCGGGCCCGCGGTGTGAGTCCAAGGGCTTTGGCCTTGTCCTCGTCCATCCAGAGCACTGCGGCCGCGCCGTCGGAGATCTGTGATGAGGTACCCGCGGTGTGCAGGCCCCCCTCCATCACGGGCTTGAGAGCGGCAAGGCCCTCGGCCGTGGTGTCGCGCAGACCCTGATCGCGGCCGACCATGTGACGCTCGGCGGTCGGCTGCTTGTTCTCGTCGATCACCGGGGCCTCGAGAGCGGAGATCTCGCGGTCGAAACGGTTCTCGTCCCAGGCCCGCTTGGCCCGCTGCTGGGACAGCAGGCCCAGGTGATCCAGATCGGCGCGGGTAATGCCGCGGCGCTTGGCAATCCGCTCAGCTGCGGTGAACTGATCGGGCATGTCGAGGTCCCAGGACTCGGCCCGGATCTTTGCGCGGTCCGGACCGGCGTTGGCGCCCAGGCCGACCCGGCTCATCGCCTCGATGCCGCAGGCGATTCCGACGTCGATAGCACCCGCGGCGATCAGTCCGGCGACTAAATGATTGGCCTGCTGGGCGCTGCCGCACTGGCAATCCACGGTGGTAGCGCCGACCGCCTCGGGCAGGCCCGCGGTCAGCCAGGCGACCCGGGTGACGTTGTTGGACTGCTCCCCGTACTGCGTCACGCAGCCACCGATGACCTGTTCAACGGAAGCGGCGTCGATTCCCGCCTTATCGACGAGCGCTTTTTGTACGGCGCCCAACAATTCAGTGGCGTGCAGCCCGGACAGCCAGCCTCCGCGCTTTCCGATCGGGCTGCGGGTGGCGTCGACGATCACAGGATTCCCCATGGCACGAGGCTAGAACACGTTCCATTACTCTGACAAGCGAGGATGCCGCTGTGCCTTTCGTCTGCGGTGGAGCCGTGTTTTACTGGGACTAGATCACGTCATATAGAGGAGTCGCTGAGCCATGCCAACCCCCAACATTCCACCGGGTCTTGATTTTCTGGACCCGGATCTCTGCGTGAAGGGGTTGCCCATCGACGAACTCGCCGAACTGCGCCGAACCGCTCCAGTCTGGTGGTGTGAGCAACAGATCGGAAAGGGCGGATTCAACGACGGCGGTTACTGGGCGGTCACCAGGCACCGGGACGTCAAAGAGGTGTCGCGTCGAAACGACATCTACGCCAGCGGCCCCAACACCGCCCTGCCTCAGTTCGCCGACGACATCGCCCGCGAGGACATCGACATGCAGTCGGTGATCCTGATCAATATGGACGGTGCCCACCACGACCGGCTGCGTCGGATCATCTCGCGGGGCTTCACGCCGCGTGCCATCGGTCGTTTGCGCGAAGAGCTGCAGCAGCGGGCGGAGAACATCATTAAGAGTGCGGCCTCGTCTGGCCGGGGAGACTTCGTCGAGCAGGTGGCATGCGAGTTGCCGCTGCAGGCCATTGCCGGGCTTCTCGGTGTGCCGCAGGAGGATCGCGACCAGTTGTTCCGCTGGACCAACGAAATGACCGGCAATGAGGACCCGGAATTCGCCCACGTCGACGGCAGGACGTCCTCGATGGAGATGCTCGGCTATGCCATGCAGATGGCCGAGTTGAAGGGCCGGGAACCCGGCGACGACATCGTCACCGCGCTGATCAACGCCGATGTCGACGGCGAGAAACTGACTGACGACGAGTTCGCCTTCTTCGTCCTGATGCTCGCCGTTGCCGGCAGTGAGACCACCCGAAACTCAATCACCCACGGGATGATCGCGTTCACCGAAAATCCGGATCAGTGGGAGCTCTACAAGAGGGAGCGACCCGTGACCGCGGCCGACGAGATCGTCCGCTGGGCCACGCCGGTCACGGCTTTTCAGCGCACCGCGTTGGTTGACACCGAACTGTCCGGGGTCGAAATCAAGGCGGGCCAACGGGTGGTGATGTTCTACCGCTCTGCGAACTTCGACGATGAGGTGTTCGACGATCCGCACTCGTTCAACATTCTCCGTGACCCCAACCCGCACGTCGGATTCGGCGGAACCGGAGTGCATTTCTGTATCGGAGCGAATCTGGCCCGGATGACCATCAACATGATCTTCAATGCGGTGGCCGACCAGATGCCGGACCTCACTCCGATCGGCACGCCGGAACGGCTGCGTTCAGGCTGGCTCAACGGTATCAAGCACTGGCAGGTCGATTACACCGGCTCGTCGTCGGTCTCGGCCGCTAACTAAGGAGGCATCGGGTGGACTTCACTCCCGAACCGGAGCAACAGGCTGTCGCCGATGTGGTCCGCACCGTGCTTGATCGCGAAAACTCCTGGGAAGCTTTGGTTTCCGGCGGTGTCACCGCGCTCGGCGTGCCGGAAAGCCTGGGTGGCGACGGCGTGGGTCTGCCGGAGATCGCGACCGCTCTGACCGAGATCGGTAGGCACGCGACGATTTCACCGGCGCTGGCCACCCTCGGCCTGGGCCTTGTGCCGCTGCTGGACTTGGCTGACGAGTCGCAGCAGGGCCGTTTCTGTGATGGTGTTGCCAACGGCGCGATCTTGACCGCGGCGCTCAACGAGCCGGGTGCGGCGCTCCCCGACCGCCCCGCGACAACGCTGGTCCGCGGTCGGCTCAACGGCACCAAGGTCGCGGTTCCCTACGCCGAGCAGGCGATCTGGATTGTGGTCACCACTGACAACGGCGCCGTGATGGTCTCGCCCAAAGCCGATGGTGTACGCCTGATCCCGACGCCGTCATCAACCGGGGCGGCTGAATACGCCGTCACGTTCTCCGACGTGGCCGTCGATTCCGATGCGGTGCTCGAGGGCTCGACGGCGCACCGGGTCAACCAGTTGGTGCTCGGCACGGTCGGGGCGTACGCGGCCGGATTGGTCGCTGGCGCGGTGCGGTTGACCGCCGACTACGTCGCGAACCGCCACCAGTTCGGCAGGCCGCTGGCCACGTTCCAGGCTGTCTCCGCGCAACTTGCTGAGATCTACATCGCCTCGCGAACCCTGGATCTGATCTCGACGTCGGTGATCTGGCGGTTGGCTGAAGGACGCGACGCCGACACTGATCTCGACGTGCTGGGGTACTGGCTGACCTCGGAGGCACCGCCGACGATGCAGATCTGTCATCATTTGCACGGCGGGATGGGAATGGATGTCACCTATCCCATGCATCGGTACTACTCATCGATCAAGGATCTGACTCGCCTGTTGGGCGGGCCAGCTCACCGTCTGGAACTGGTTGGAGCGCAATGTACATCGAACTGACACCCGAGCAACGGCAACTGCAAGCCGAATTCCGGCAGTACTTCCAGAACCTCATCTCCGCCGAAGAAGCCGC
>SYAA01000067.1 GCA_005789055.1 Actinomycetota bacterium | reverse complement strand
TGCTGACGTCACGCTGTATCTGGTCCGGGTTGCCGACCCGCGCGCGTTCGGGTCCGTGCCAACCGATGCCGACGGAAACGTGCTGGCGTTCCTGGAAAAGACCGAAGATCCGCCGACCGACCAGATCAATGCCGGCTGCTATATCTTTAAACGTGAAGTGCTGGAACGCATCCCGCGCGGCCGGGAGGTATCGGTAGAGCGGGAGGTCTTTCCCGCGCTGCTAGCCGATGGTGCCACTGTCTGCGGGTTCGTCGACTCCGGATACTGGCGCGACATGGGCACGCCGGAGGACTTCGTCCGGGGCTCTGCAGATCTGGTGCGCGGGGTGGTGTCCTCGCCGGTACTAGCCGGCCGCCACGGCGAGCAACTGATCCTCGACGATGCGACGGTGGCTCCCGGTGCGGTGGTCATCGGCGGCACCGTGGTGGGCCGCGGCGCACAGATCGGCCCCGGGGTCCGCCTCGACGGCGCGGTGATCTTCGACGGCGCCCGGATCGAGGCCGGCACGGTCGTCGAGCGGTCGATCGTCGGTTTCGGTGCGCGGATCGGACCGCGTTCGCTGATCCGTGACGGAGTGATCGGCGATGGTGCCGACATCGGTGCGCGGTGTGAACTGCTGCGCGGGGCCCGGGTGTGGCCAGGGGTGGTCATCCCGGATTGCGGTATCCGCTACTCCAGCGACGCGTGACGCTGCCTGCGGGCGGCGTCGACGAGACGGGACAGTCCGGCGTCGGTTCCCTCGGGCAGATCATCGATCGGCCACCAGCGCAGGTCCAGTGACTCGTCGCTGATCGCGATCTCGGCTCCGGCGGTCGCCGTGGCGATGAACTGCAGATCGAGGTGGCGGGTCGGCAACCCCAGCGAGCAGGTCACCGGGTGCACGTGAATTGCGGCCAGCGTCGGATCCAGGCGCAGCCCGTCGATCCCGGATTCCTCGGTGGCCTCCCGCAGTGCGGCGGTCGTGATGTCGGCATCGGTGCCCTCGCAGTGCCCGCCCAGTTGGAGCCAACGTCCGAACCGGGGATGCAGCGTCAGCAGGACCGACTCGGCCGCGGCGTCGACGACGAGTGTCGATGCGGTGACGTGGCCCGCGACGCAGGCGCGGTCGCAACCGTCCGGCCGGGCGTACAGGAAGGCCAGCACGGCATGGCGCAGCGTGTCCTGGTCGGCGTTGGGGGCCTGCCAATCGGTCAGCATCGAGATCGCCGAGTCGCGCACGCTCATCGCCGGAGCAGCCGCTCGCCTGCGGGAGCCGGGTCGCGAGGCCGCGGCGGCTCGCTCGGGTGACCGATCGCAACCGCTCCCAGTGGCTGCCAGTCCGGCGGTAGCTCGAGTACGTCGCGCACGATGTCCGGGGCGAATATCGTCGACCCGATCCAGCAACTGCCCAGGCCTCGCACGGCGAGCGCCACCAGCAGACCCTGCACCGCCGCACCGGCGGCGACCGTGAACATGGTGTGTTCGGCGGCGGTGCGCGCCGCGTCTGGATAGTGATGGGCGCCCTCGGGCACCAGGACCGGGATCAGGACCTCGGGGGCGTCGTAGAGAATCTGCCCGCGATCGACCCGCCGCTCGATGGCGTCGGCCGCGCGGCCGTCGGCGGCGAGGTCGGCCCGCCACGCCTGCTTCATCCGATCCAGCAGGTCGATTCGGCGATGCGGGTCGGTCAACCACACGAAGCGGACCGGGCGGGTGTGATGCGGAGCCGGCGCGGTGAGCGCCTCGGCCGCCGCAGCCTCGATCAGCTCCGGGTCCACCGCCGCGGCGGCGAAACTGCGCACCGAGCGGCGCAGTAGTTGGGCCTGGCGGCGACCGAGTTCGATCGACTCGGCGGTGCCGAGCCAGAACAGGTCATCCTCCCCGCGGCGCACCAGCTGGGCGGCGCCGGATCCGTCATCGCGGAATTTCAGGCCGCGTACCACCGCCACCGGCACCGCAGTCAGCTTGCCTTTCACCAGATCGGCCGCCGCGGCGATCTCGTCGGCCACGGCGACCTCGGTGACCAGAAGTTCGTTGCCCTGGTCGTCGATGGTTCCGGCATAACCGTGCAGCACCGCAAGGCCGGCTGATCCGATGGCGGCATCGGTCTGACCGTTGCGCCAGGCCCGACCCATGGTGTCGGTGATAACGACCCCGACGTCGGCGCCCGGGCTGCGCCCCAGGGCGGCGCGCAAGTCCCGCGCGCTGGCGTCCGGATCGGTCGGCAACAACGCCAATTCCGTCGGGGCGACATTCGAGCCGTCGACGCCGGCGGCAGCCTGGATCAGACCCAGGTGATTCTCGGTGATCCAGGTTCGGCCCTTGCGCGCCAGAACTCGAACCGCCTCGGCGTCGATCAGCTTGCGGCGCAACGTATCCCGCTCCTCGGGATCGGCCGGTGCGGCCACGATCCGACCCTCACACTTGGACACCACCTTGCTGGTTATCACGACGACGTCGCCGTCGCGCAGCCACGGCGCTGCCGCGGCGATGGCGGCACCGAGGTCGTCACCGGGTCGAAACTCCGGGAGCCCGCCGACGGGCAGAATCTCGACGGCCGTCGCAGTTCCATGGTCCCTCGGGCCGTCGGTCGACGGCGGTGTCCCGCTCATTCCCGACAGCGGTGTCCCGCTCATTACAGTGCCACCCCGGCCAGATCCAAGCCGGCCCGAACCATCGTCGCGGTGGCATCCGGATCCGACATCAGCAGTGGAATCGACGCGACCGTCACCCCGGGCACATCGGCACGGTCCTGTTCGTCGACAAGCCAGTAATCCAGGAGGCCGGTCGCCGAACGCGCGCCGTAGTGCCGGCCCACCGCCTCGGAACTACTCGCCACCCCGATGACCCTGAGGCAGTCGTCGGCCATGCCGCGTAAGGGTTTTCCGTCGATGATCGGTGAGTACCCGATCACCGGTGCCGACGTGGTACGCAGTGCGCCCCGGATTCCGGGGATCGTCATGATCGCGCCGATGCTGACTACCGGGTTAGACGGAGCCAGCATGACGACATCCGCCTCCTCGATCGCGGCCACGACACCCGGCCCGGCGGCGGCCTTGTCCGACCCGACAAAGGCAAAGCTATGGGTGGGTATCCGGGCGCGGTGGCGAACCCACCATTCCTGGAAGTGGATTGCCTTGCGGTCGCCGGTGTCCGGATCCGTCACCACGACATGGGTTTCGCACCTGTCGTCGCTGGCCGGAAGTAGCGTTGCGCCCGGTGACCAACGGGCGCACAGTGCCGCGGTCACCTCGGACAACGGGTATCCGGCGCGCAGCATCTGGCTGCGCACCAGATGGGTGGCGAGGTCGCGGTCGCCGAGGCCGAACCAGTCCGGTTGGACGCCGTAGGCGGCCAATTCCTCTTTCGCGTGCCAGGTCTCGTCGCGATGGCCCCATCCGCGTTCGGAGTCGATACCACCGCCGAGGGTGTACATGCACGTGTCCAGGTCGGGGCAGATGCGAACCCCGAACATCCACGCGTCATCACCGATGTTGACCACCGCAGTCAGGTGGTGTTCGGGATCGGTTGCGGCCCGGGGGAACTGCCCGGCAAACTGACCCAACCCGAGCAGTCGTTGCACGCCCAGCAAGAACCGGGCCCCGCCGATTCCGCCGACGAGAACGGTGATCTTCACACCGACCGACACTAGGCGGTCGATCCCCGAGTGGTCACGGGTGAGTCACCGCACAGACACCCGTGAGTGTCGACACGCCGCAAATGCGGATTCGAATGGTAAAAACTTTCGCCGTTCTCTTGACCGGGGCACTGTGGCAATGTCTAATCACACCAGTGTCATTTCCCGGTCGACCTGCCGATTTCTCTGTCGCAGACCGTGATTCGACCACATGTTCGAATAAATTGAATTGGCACTAACCAAAGTGAATCGGCACGACACACAGTGAATCGGCACGACACGAACTAGGTGAGGAGGGGCGGATATGTCCTACGACAACTTTCTCGGCGACCAATTACTCGGATCACTAGGCGAACCGCGCATCGCAACCGGGTCATCGCATCTTGAATTCGCGGCACGCGCGCATTTGAGTCTGGTGCCGGATCCGATTGATCTGACGGCGGCTCCCACTGATGAGGATCAGTGGCAGGAACGCGCACTATGCGCGCAGACCGACCCGGAAGCGTTCTTCCCCGAAAAGGGCGGATCGACCCGCGAAGCCAAGCGCATCTGCCTGGGTTGCGAGGTGCGGGATTCTTGCCTGGAGTACGCCCTGGCCAACGACGAACGTTTCGGCATCTGGGGTGGACTTTCTGAACGGGAGCGTCGCCGGCTCAAGCGCGGCATCGTCTAGTCCTGTTCAAGGTTGGGGTCGATCACCGAGGGGTCGACGCCGAGATGGGTGGCCACCTGGGCCACCAAGATTTCATGAAGTAGATCAGTCAGGTCGTCTGCGTTCTTTGCCCGTCTCTCGATGGGCTTGCGAAATAACACTATTCGCGCGCGCGTGGGGTCACCGCGCACATCAACTCCGGCCGGGATCAGTCGAGCCAACGCGATCGGCCCGTCCGCCACGACCTCCGGTGGCCACTGCACGCTGCCGGGGTCCCTGGGCGCAATGCGAGGGATCTCGTCGACGGCGACGTCGAGTCCGGCGAGCCGTTGTTGCCATCGCCGTTCGATCGGTTCGTAGGCCTCGAGAACCGCCATGTCGAACCTCTCCGCCCGACTACGCCAGCCCGGTACCGACTGGGGTAGCAGTGGTCCGCGCATATCCCGGCCGCGACGCGACCCGCCGTGGGCAGCGCCGCCACGCCCGGAACTGCGGGAATCGGCCACGAGAGCAGATCGTAACGGTTGGACATCAGCACGTCGGTGGCTGCGCGTGTCCGGCGTCGAGGCCCATTTCACCGGGTTAATCTCGCGAACGTGAATGTTCCCCGTCGTTGCAGTCGGCCCGGGTGTCCCCATTTCGCGGTGGCGACGCTGACGTACGTCTACTCGGACTCGACTGCAGTCGTGGGGCCGCTCGCCATTGCCCGCGAGCCGCACTCCTGGGATCTGTGTCTTGGACACGCCAGCCGGATCACCGCGCCCCGCGGGTGGGAGCTGATGCGGCATGCCGGACCGTTGCCGACCAATCCCGACGAGGACGACCTCATCGCCCTGGCCGATGCGGTGCGCGAGGGTCGGGTCCCGGGCGCAACGCCGTTGGCGGGGTTCTCCGACCCGCACGGCGCGGTGCACGCAGGTGCCCCGGGTGCCGGTGTTTCCGCCGGTGCTCATCGCCCGACATCTGCAGGTCGTCGGCGGGGACACCTGCGGGTTCTTCCAGACCCCTCC
>SYAA01000445.1 GCA_005789055.1 Actinomycetota bacterium | reverse complement strand
TTGGGGCAGGCTCTGGGAACTGACCGACGAGCAATGGAACAGCGTCATCGACGTCAACCTCACCGGCACCTGGCGCACTCTGCGCGCGGTCATCCCGGCGATGATCGAGGCCGGCAACGGAGGCTCGATCATCATCGTCAGCTCCGCAGGTGGGCTCAAGGCCACCCCGGGCAACGGCCACTACGCGGCGTCCAAGCACGGACTGACCTCGTTGACCAACACCCTGGCGCTGGAGTTGGGGGAGTACAGCATTCGGGTGAACTCCATCCACCCGTACTCGATCGCCACGCCGATGATTACCAACGACGCCATGATGTCGATCCTGGCGGCGCACCCGAGTTACCTCAACAGCTTTGCCGCGATGCCGTATCAGCCGCCGACGAAGGGCTCACGCGCCAAGCGCAATGACTTCATGAGCGCTGAAGAAGCCGCCGAGGTGGTGGTGTGGCTCGCGGGGGACAACTCGAGTGTGCTGTCGGGCTCGCAGATTTCGATCGACCGCGGCGTCATGAAGTACTGAGCGTTGCCCGTCAGTTCGCCCGCATCGCGCCGGGATCCCAGCGAGTGATCGTCGTCCCCGCGGCCGGACACTCGGTGCAGCGTGACCAGTCGCGGGCTCTAGGGGCGTCCTTCACGTTGCGTTCACCGCGTGCTTGCCGGATGATTCCCGTCCAGCCGTAGCGTCGGCTTATGGCTCTCGTCCCCCTTAACCTCATCTTCGGTCACGACGGGCAATCCTCCCGCCAACGGGTGACCTGCCGTTACCGGTGCGGTGACGCGTGCGCCCATCCGGCACCCAACACCAGCGACAACGAGTACTTCGGCGACATCGCCCGACGGGCGATGTCTCGGCGTTCGCTGTTTAAGGCCCTCGGTGTGACGGTGCTGGCGGCGGGATCGGGGTCGGCACTGGCGGCCTGCTCGGTCGGCAAACCGGGCCCCACCGGGTCGCCGGGGACCGCCGCTGCGACCACTCCGGCGGGCATGAATTTCGCTGCGGTGCCGCCCAACATCGAGGATGCCGTCGTCATCCCTGCCGGCTATCGCCAATCGGTAGTGATCAGTTGGGGCGACCCTGTGCTGCCGGGCGCGCCGGCCTTCGACGTCGGCCGGCAGAGCGCTGCAGCGCAGCGCGAACAGTTCGGCTTCAACAACGACTTCGCGGCCCTGCTGCCCATCGACGACATCCCCAACCGGTTCCTGCTCGTTGTGAACCACGAATACACGACTGAGCGGTTCATGTACCCCGGCTACGATGAGGACAATCCGACCCGCGAGCAGTTCGAGACATCGGTTGCCGCGCATGGGATTTCGGTCGTCGAGGTGGAACGCACTCCCGATGGACTCAAACCTCTCACCAGCCGCTACAACCGTCGGCTCACCGCCGAGAGCCCGTTTCTGCTGACCGGGCCCGCCGCGGGCAGTCAACTGGTCCGGACCGCCGCTGACCCCGCCGGTGTGGTCGTGGCCGGCAGCCTGAACAACTGTGGAGGCGGTGTGACCCCGTGGGGCACCGTGCTGTCCGCCGAGGAGAATTTCAACGTCTATTTCGGTTCAGTCCAGGGAGCGCAGGCACCGACACCCGCCGACGCTGACCGCTGGAAGCGCTACGGCATCAAGCTCCAACCCAGCACCCGGCGATGGGAAACCTTCCAGGACCGCTTCGATCTGACTGCGGCGCCCAACGAGGTGAACCGTTTCGGGTACGTCCTCGAGCTCAACCCGTGGGATCCCGATTCCGTACCGGTCAAACACACGGCGCTGGGCCGATTCAAACACGAGGGCGCCAATATTCACGTCACCGCCGACGGCACCGTCGTCACCTACAGCGGCGACGACGAGCGGTTCGACTACATGTACAAGTTCGTCTCCAGCAAGAAGGTCCGCCCCGGCCGGGACGCGGCGGCGATGGCGGCCAACATGACTATCCTCGATGAGGGCACGCTGTACGTGGCCAAGCTGTCCAGCGACATTCCAGCCGACCAGATCGACGGATCAGGCAGGTTGCCCGATACCGGCCTGTTCAGCGGCGCCGGAACCTGGATCCCGCTGCTGCGATCCGGCCCGAACGCCACCGCCGAGTCCCTGATCGACGGGATGTCCGCTCAGGAGGTCGCAGTGTTCACCCGGTTCGCCGCCGACAAGGCGGGCGCGACGAAGATGGACCGCCCCGAGGATTTCGAGGCCAACCCCAAGACCGGCAAGCTCTACGTCGCCCTGACCAACAACACTGAGCGCGGAGCACCCGAAGAGCCCGGCGCCGACGCGGCTAACCCCCGCAACGACAACAAGAGTGGGCAGGTTCTCGAGATCACCGACGATCACGCGGGCACATCCTTCAGCTGGAACCTGCTGCTGGTCTGCGGCGATCCCGCGGCCGCCGATACCTACTACGGCGGGTTCGACAAGTCGAAGGTCAGCCCGATCTCCTGCCCAGACAACCTGGCCTTCGACAGTCACGGCAACCTCTGGATCGCCACCGACGGAAACGCCCTCGATTCCAACGACGGCCTCTTCGCGGTGGCACTGGAGGGCCCGAACCGGGGCGAGACCCGTCAGTTCCTGACCGTTCCCCTCGGTGCGGAAACCTGCGGTCCGGTAATCACCGACGATCTCGTTATGGTGTGCGTGCAACACCCTGGCGAGCACGATGACAACAGCGTCGACGACCCGCTGTCGCACTGGCCGGAAGGCGGCGGCGGGACGGCGCGGCCGGCCGTCGTGGCGGTGTGGAAGGACGATGGGCAGATCGGGATGTGACGAGCGGAGGCTTAGCCCGGCAGCACCAGCACCGGAACCGGACTGTGTCGCAGGATTTTCGCCCCGCGTGAGCCGAGGAACACCCGTGCGACCTCCCCGCGCGGGGAGGTGCCCAGAGCCAGCACTTCGCCGTCGATCCACTCTGCGTCGTCGAGTGCCTGATCCCAGCCGTTGCCGCTGACCACCGCCAACTCGACCTCGTCGCCGACCACGCCGCCGGTGCGCAACTCGGCCAGCATGGACCTCGCCTGTTCTTCCCAGACCGCGAGGATCGAGTCCTCGGCGTGCAGGCCGACCTCGGGTGGATACATCGTGCGGCCGCGGACCGCGAAGGAGATCACCCGCAGTGGAACCTTGAGGAGTTTGGCAAGCTCGTAGGTTCGCGCCACCACGTCGGCTGAACTCGGTGTGCCGGGGTAGCCACAGGTGATGCGGGTCAGTACCCCGCCCCGGGGTTCACGGTATCCGCGCGGGGCGATCGCCACCGCCACCGGTGAGGAGTGCAGCAGGCGGTCGGCGGTAGACCCGACCACGACCTGACCCAGTTGGCCGTTCGCCGAGGACCCGAGAATCAACGCCTGGGCATCGATTTCGCCCACCACCTCTACCAGTCCGCCGGACACCGACCGGTGTGCGTGGCTGTGGTACCGCACCTCCGGTCGGTGCGGCATCGTATCCAGATAGCGGCCGGCCTCCTTGGCGGAATCCGCCGCCAGTTGGTCGGCCCACGCGGCGTACTCGGCGTCGACGCGGGCCGGCGACGGCGTGGTCCACGGCTTGGGCACGATGGTCACCACGGTCAGCGAGGTGCCCAGGGTCCGCGCCGCGCCGACTGCGAGGTTCAACGGTGCGGTGCCGCTTTTTCCGGCCAAGTAGCCGACGACGACCGTCATGGCGTGGCACCACCGGCGGTGATTGAGTCGGCGCGGGGGTTGAGCGCACTGTGGTGGCGGCCCCAGAGGAAGTAGAACGCCAGCACCACGCCGACCCAGGCGGCGAACGCCAGCCAGGTGTACCAGTGCAGGCTGGACAGGATGTAAAGGCAGGCCAACACCGAGAGCACCGGGGTGACCGGATAGCCGGGAACCTTGAACGCGCGCGGCAGGTCGGGTTCACGGCGTCGCAGGATGATGACCGCCACCGAGACGGTGATGAATGCCACCAGGGTGCCGATCGACACCATGTCGGCCAACTTGTCCAGTGGCACCAAGCCAGCCAGCAGGCCGATCACGACGGCAACCACAATCGTGTTGTTGATCGGCGTCATGGTGCGCGGGTTGACCTTGGCGAACATTGAGGGGAGCAGGCCGTCGCGGCCGATGGCGAACAGGATTCGGGTCGATCCGTACAGCGTCACCAGGGTGACCGAGAAGATCGAGATGACAGCGCCGGCGGCCAGCACCGTTCCCCAGTAGTTCGCGCCGGTGACGTTGTCGAGGATGGCGGCCAGGCCGGCCTTCTGACCTCCGAACTCGGTCCAGTCCTGGGCGCCGATGGCGGCGAGGGTGACCACGATGTAGACCGCGGTGACGGTCAGCAGCGCGGCCAGAATCGCCCGCGGCATGGTCCGCTGCGGATTTTTGACCTCATCGCCGGCGGTCGAGATCGCGTCGAGACCGATATAGGAGAAGAAGATCGTGCCGGCGGCCGCGCTGATGCCGGCCGCACCGAACGGTGCGAAGTTCGCGAAGCGGTCGGCGTTGAAAGCGGTGAACGCGATCACGGCGAACATCACCAGCACACCGAGTTTGATGATCACCATCACGGCGTTCACCGAGGCTGATTCGCTGGCACCGCGGATCAACAGCAGGGCGCAGAGCATCACCAGGAAGACGGCGGGAAGGTTGATGATCCCGGGCTCGGTGTCCCAGGGGGCTGCCGAGAACGCTTGCGGCAGGCCATGTCCCAGAAAGTTTTCCAGAAGTTTATTGACGTATTGGCTCCAGCCGACGGAAACCGCCGCCGTGGCGACCACGTACTCAAGCAGCAGGCAGGCGGCGACGCCCATCGCCACCACCTCCCCGAGAGTGGTGTACGCGTAGGAGTACGTCGATCCGGAGACCGGCACCGCAGAGGCCAATTCGGCGTAGCAGATCGCCGCCAGTCCAGCGGCGATACCGGCGATGATGAACGACACGACGACGCCCGGCCCGGCCTGGGGCACCGCTTCGGACAAGACGAAGAAGATGCCGGTGCCGACGGTGGATCCGATACCGAACATCGCGAGTTGGAAGGTGCCGATCGAGCGCTTGAGATGTTGGGAGGCACCGTGTGCGACGGGCGCGTCGATCAGCGGCCTTCGCCGCAGCATCTGTTCGATGAGGGAAACCGATGGGGCCGACATGGGAGCCTCCTGTGGGTGCGAATCCGCCGATTATGCCTGCCCTGATGGCTTCGTGCTGGCTAGTCATCGTGTACAAACACGCTGTGGGTACCAACGGCATCGTCATTATCGGCGGCGGCCTCGCGGCCAGCCGCACCGCAGAGCAGGTGCGCAAGTCGCAGTTCCCCGGTCCGGTCACCATCGTCAGCGATGAGGCGCACCTGCCCTATGACCGGCCGCCGTTGTCCAAAGACGTGCTGCAGGACTCCGACAAAGGTATTGCGGATGTGGTGCTAAAACCTGCCGATTTCTATGCCGACAGTGACATCACCGTGCGACTGGGCGGCGCCGCACAGTCGCTGGATACCGCGGCTCGAACCGTCACGCTGGCCGATGGCACCGTGCTCGGCTACGACGAACTCGTCATCGCCACCGGACTGGTGCCCAAACGCATTCCCGCACTGCCCGACCTGGCCGGCATCCGGGTACTGCGCTCATTCGATGACGCGCTGGCCCTGCGCCACCACGCCGCGTCGGCGCGCCGGGCGGTGATCATCGGCGCGGGGTTCATCGGCTGCGAGGTGGCCGCGAGTCTGCGCAAACTGGGTGTCGATGTGGTGCTGGTCGAACCGCAGCCCGCGCCGCTGGCCTCGGTTCTCGGTGAACAGGTGGGGCAGTTGGTGGCCCGGTTGCATCGCGCCGAGGGAGTCGACCTGCGCACCGGCACCGGGGTTACCGGGGTGCGCGGCGACGCCGGCACGGTCACCGCGGTGGAGTTGAGCGACGGCACCGTCGTGGACGCCGATCTGGTGGTGATTGGTATCGGGTCCAGGCCCGCCACCGACTGGCTGGCCGGTAGCGGGGTCGCACTTGTCGACAAGGACAACGGTGTGCTTTGCGACGAAGTCGGTGCCACCAGTGCCGCGCACGTGTGGGCGCTGGGCGATGTCGCCTCCTGGCGAGACGCCACCGGTCATCAGGTGCGCGTGGAGCACTGGAGCAACGTCGCCGAACAGGCCCGGGTGCTGGTGCCGGCCATGCTGGGCGTGGAGATCCCCGCGCTGACCGTGGTGCCGTATTTCTGGAGCGACCAGTACGACGTGAAGATCCAATGCCTCGGCGAACCTGAACCCGGCGATGTCGTGCACGTCGTCAGCGACGACGGCCGGAAGTTCCTGGCCTACTACTCCCGCGACGGTGTGCTGGTCGGAGTTGTCGGCGGCGGGATGCCCGGCAAGGTGATGAAGGCCCGCTCCAAGATCGCCG
>SYAA01000444.1 GCA_005789055.1 Actinomycetota bacterium | reverse complement strand
GTTCGGCATGCGGACGCTGTCCCAGCGTGACGCGTCATCGGTATGCACGGTGATCCGCTCCCCTGTTGCCGCTGTACGCGCCACAATTCGCTTGACGATCGCATCGTCGGCGGCGATGTGGACCCGGCTGTGTTGGCCCGGATCCGTCAGCGGAAGCGACACCCGATCGCCGCTCGGTGACCTTCCGAGCAGCACGCCCGATGAGCCAATCTCAAGGATCAGGCCGCGCTGAATCCGACCTTCACCGAGACCTCGGATCTCGGGTCGCGGAATGCACATGCCGGCCACTATGGCCGCGGTCTGGCGCCCCGGCAGAGTCTGCAGCATCACGCTCGGAGGTACCCTTGCCGGCTGAGCGGTGTGCACGGTGACCGTCGCTGTGACGCCGCCGTCGGACCCAATCGTCAGGTTCTGCGTGATCGCGTCAGCGGGCAGCGACCACGCCTGAGCGAGTGCTGCGCTGTTGAGGTCCTCCGGTCGGTACGCATAGGTGCTTCGCCAACCCGAGTCGTCGCGCAGCGCCCGCCAACGGCGATTGGCCGGTTCGATACAGCGTATCCCCAATCGCCGATCCAACTCGATCATGTCGGTCACGCTGGCGACTTTGGCCCGAATCCCTTTGCACCGCAGCGCAGCAGCGATGCGCTGGGTGGCGGCCAGTGCTGCGATGCCTGCGCTGTCGCGACACTTGAGAGCCTCGCCGTTGGCCAGTGACCGGATTCGGATGATCAGCCATGTCTCGCGCCTGCCGGCGTACGGTGATGGCCCGATCAGAGTGTCGTATACCCGAGGGAAGTCACCCGCATTGCCGCGTCGAGAGCCTGTACAGACCACTGAAATGGATTCGATCGTCAGTCCCAGGCTCTGCGTCATAAGGCCGTGGAGTTCACCAACGTCGATAGTGTTGGCTGTCTGCGTTGCGGTAGAACCGGCAAATACCGTTGGCTGATAGGGCTTTCCGAGGAGCGCAAGAGCAGTGACGGTGATGCCGGCCTGGAATCGGACACCGCCGCTGGAACGATCGTTGGCTACTGTCATCGGTTCGACGAACCGAATCGTCCGATTTCGATGGACGTACAAGATCGCCCACGACCACAGCGGTTGACGCCACCACGGCAGCACCAGCGCTGCCGTGCCGAGTGCAAGTCCGGCCGCGCCGCCGACGTAGCCGGTCAGGCTCAAGCCGAAGAGTCCACACAGAAACACCCCGCTGACGACGGCCAGCCGAATGCTTTCGGTCATCGCGACCTCCCGGCCCGGGCAATGAGCGAGACCATCAGGGCCGCGCCTATCACCACGGCGGTGAACGCCAGTGCAAAACTGTGGGCGCGGTCATCCGGCGGCGGTGGCGGCGGCGCGGGCGTGAGCACCCGGGTCTGTGCACCTGGCGCAGTACGTTCACCGGCCGGGAAACTGAATGTCAACGCGGCAACTGGATCAACCACGCCGTAGCCCACCCGGTCGTCAACCCCTGCGGGTGGATTATGGGCCGTCCGCAGTATCCGGTTGATCACCTGGTGCGCCGAGAGTTCGGGATACTTGGCCCTGACCAGAGCGGCCACCCCACTGACGTACGCGGCTGAGAAACTGGTACCCCAGAACTTCACCGCGGATTCGCCGGGCCGCACCGGCGGATAGGCGTTGACCGGGCCACCGGTCTGGGGCGAGAGGCCGACGATGGCCGTGCCGGGCGCTGCCACACCGACCCATGGTCCCGTCAGGCTCCTGTCGACCGGCGCCCCGGTGGCGTCCACCGCTCCGACCGAGAGCACATAGTCGGAGAACCAGGACGGCGACGAGACGGTGGTGACTCCGGACCAGTTCCGCGGCCCGCCGGCAGCCGTCGGTCCGACAACCGTGTTCTGCGCGCAGCCGTCTTCATTTTGGTTCCCGGCGGCGGCCACGATCACGGCGTCTTTGACCGTGGCCGCATACCAGACTGCGGCGGCGATCGCCCGCTGGTCGAGGGGATCAGCCGCCGAGACACAGGCCGCCACGCTGACGTTGATCACTCCGGCACCGGTGTTGGCGGCGTGCACCACCGCACGCGCGAGGGTCGCGACCGTACCGGCCTTTCGATTCGCCCCACCGTCGCCCGGATTGGCCGGTTCGAACGCACGCGAGGACTGACGGATGGAGATCAGCGTCGCGTGCGGGGCAACACCGGCCACGCCGTCCGGTGGGACGGCCGCAGCAGCAGGCGGCGCTGGACGCGGCGGGTTCGGCGGAAGCGGTGCCGGCATCCGAATACCGCTCGGGGCGGCGGTGATCACCGAGGCCACGATGGTGCCGTGAGCATCGCAGTCGCTCAGACCATCGCCGCCCATCACGTAGTCGCCGCCGCCGATGGCGGGAAGCCGAGGTCCGGGTGTGACTCCGGTGTCGATCAACGCGACCCTCACTCCGTTCCCCGTGGAGAACTGCCACGCCTTGCTGACGTTGAGCATCGCAAAACCCGGAGACGGGAATGCGGCGTCCGGCGCGGACGTCAGCGTCGTTGTGGCACACAGGTTGCTCTGTCGCATCGGCTGTTCCGGGCCGGGCGGGCCGTCGGTCGGCACCAGGGCGGGGTCCACGACCGGGCGCGGCAGGGCCGATGCGCTCGGCATCACTGCCGTTGGCGCGGCCACCAGCATTACCGCCGTGATGGCGACCGCCCGAACTCCGCCACCCGGTCTCATCGCATCCGCACCCAACCAAACAGTCCACCCACCCAG
The DNA here is from genome assembly GCA_005789055.1 of Actinomycetota bacterium. Taxonomy (GTDB): domain Bacteria; phylum Actinomycetota; class Actinomycetes; order Mycobacteriales; family Mycobacteriaceae; genus Mycobacterium. The sequence goes on along the minus strand of SYAA01000444.1, from coordinate 645 downwards.
GCGGCAAGCGGAAGCGCGACGACGATGGCGATCAACTCGAGCCATTCGGTCGCCATCCGAACCAGCGGCGTGAACCGGGTCACCGGAACCAACAGGGCGAGGACAAGGCCCGCGGTTGCGAATCCGACAAGCAGGAGCGATCCCCAGAGCAGCGCGGGACCGTAATCACTCGGTGCAGCCAGCACGTAGCGGCCGACGCCGGCGCTGAAACCGGCCGCCGCTCCGCAGACCAGGGCGACCGCCTGACGGCGATCTGCGAATGCCCGGCCGCGACTGATGAATATCACCATGAACAGCGCGGCCAGTACCGCCGCTGCGGCACCACGGGGTCGCCCCGGCATTAACGTCGCCCATACCGCAGGCGGGAGAACAGCAGCAGCGGCTGCGCAGATTCCGGTCAGCACCGAGTTCGCACGGCTGGCAAGCTCGGCGATGATCGCACCCCGCGGCGTGGGATCCAGGTTCTCGCGGTCGTTGACCGGCGCCACCGCATCCGCCGGCATGCCCTCGCCGCGGCGAAAGAGATCCCGGCCGGTGATTGATCCGAAATGAGGCGGCCGGATCCGGGCCGCCAGCAACGCCAACGTCGGCGCAAGGGTGAGCAGCACCAGCGACGTGATCAGAACACCCATGCCCAGCCACTGG
>SYAA01000443.1 GCA_005789055.1 Actinomycetota bacterium | reverse complement strand
GGGCAGTCCATCACCGCCGGGCAGAAGGTGCTGGTGTGGGAGGGATCGGCCAACCGGGATGAGTCGGTCTTCGACCATGCCGATGAGTTCGATGTCGGCCGTAAACCCAATCCACACCTCGGCTTCGGACAGGGTGTGCACTACTGCTTGGGCGCCAACCTGGCCCGACTCGAACTCCGGGTGCTCTTCGAGGAGTTACTGGTGCGATTTTCGGACGTGCGGATCGCTGGGCCGGTGGAATGGACGCGAAGCAATCGGCACACCGGCATCCGGCATCTGTTCGTGTCGCTCGACCGCGGATAGTCCGGCGCGAGCGCCGGGCATTCACTAACGTGCCGATGTCACTCGCGCTACGCCGGCAGAGCGCAATTCCAGTGCCGCCAGCCCGCGAACCGCATCCGGCTCCTCGCGCCGCCAGGCACCGACCGGGTCGCCGCTGACCTCGGTGAGTCTGCGCAACGGCCGGTTCGCCAGCGCCCGCAGGGCGAGTAACTGTTCGCCTGCGGGCGTCTGCGCCAGAGTGATCACCGTCCACTTACGGCGGAAGAACCGGATGCGCAGGAACAGCCACGGCATCGCCACCGCGAGGATGGGCGGGGCGGCCACCGCGATAGCCAGTAGCACCGCAAGCCAGGTCGCTGTCGTGTTGAGGTTCTGCCCGGCACCGGCCAGGTCGAGTGCGGCCTCGCTGGCGGCGCGCAACGGTGTGGACACCGCGTCGCCCACCAGTGGGATCCGATCGGCGCTGTCGCCGGCGGAGTTGAGGTTCTCCGAGATTCCGGTAGCCCCGTCCTTGACCTGCGTGCCCACCCCCGCAATGGCCGCGATCGCCCGGTGCACGCCAAGGCCGACCAGCACCCACAGGGTGATCCACACACCGACTAAGAGGTCGCTGACCACCTGGGCGGCGAGGCGTCCCGGCGTGGTGGCGTAGGGAATGAAGCGCGATTTCATGGCACTGATCCCAGCACAGCTGCCACCGCCGGCGGCCGATAGGCTGACCCGGTGCGTCCCGCCCTGACCGATTACCGTCACCTGGCCAGCGGCAAAGTCCGTGAGATCTACCGCATCGACGACGAAAACCTGCTGTTCGTCGCCTCCGACCGGATCTCGGCCTTCGATTACATTCTGGACACCCTCATCGGCGACAAAGGTCGCATCCTGACCGCCATGAGCGTGTTCTTCTTCGGTCTCATCGCCGACCACGGCGGTGCGCCCAACCATCTAGCGGGTCCGCCGGACGATCCGCGGATCCCCGCCGAGGTTCTCGGCCGCGCGCTGGTGGTCCGCCGCCTCGACATGGTGCCGGTGGAATGCGTCGCCCGCGGCTATCTGACCGGTTCGGGCCTGCTGGACTACCAGCGCACCGGCGCAGTGTGTGGCATCGCGTTGCCGCCGGGTCTGGTCGAGGCCAGCAAGTTCGACCAACCGCTGTTCACGCCGGCGACCAAGGCCGAGATCGGTGCCCACGACGAGAACGTCTCGTTTGACCGGGTAGTCGCGATGGTTGGTGCTGAACGTGCCGGACAGTTGCGGGATCTGACGCTGCAGACCTACAACATCGCCGCCGACCACGCGCTGAGGAAAGGAATCATCATCGCCGACACCAAGTTTGAGTTCGGGGCCGACCGGAACGGGAACCTGGTGCTCGCTGATGAGGTGTTCACCCCGGACTCATCGCGGTACTGGCCGGCGGACAGCTACACCGAGGGTTCGGTACAGCCCAGTTTCGATAAGCAGTTCGTCCGCAACTGGCTGACCGGCCCCGAATCCGGCTGGGACCGCAATAGCTCTTCACCGCCACCCGCGTTACCGGATGCGGTCATCGATGCAACCCGTAAGCGCTATATCGAAGCCTACGAGCGCATTTCGGGTCTGAAATTCGCCGACTGGATCGGCGCCTGATGGCACACGCGCCCACGCCGAAGCGCCTCGATACCCGCCGGGTACATCACGATGACGTCTTCATCGATCCGTATGAGTGGCTCCGAGACAAGTCTGACCCCGAGGTCATTGCCCACCTCGAAGCGGAGAATGCTCACGTTGAGGCACAGACGGCCTTTCAGGAACCATTGCGACAGAAAATTTTTGACGAGATCAAGTCCCGTACCAAGGAGACCGACCTGTCGGTGCCGGTCCGCCGCGGAGACTGGTGGTACTACGGACGCAGCTTCGAGGGCAAGCAGTATGGCGTGCACTGCCGGTGCCCGGTGGCCGGACCCGATGATTGGGAGCCCCCGGTTCTGGACGAGAACACGCGCGTTCCCGGTGAGCAGATACTGCTCGATGAAAACGCCGAAGCCGACGGGCACGACTATTTCGCCTTGGGTGCCAGCAGTGTCAGCCCAGACGGCAACGTGTTGGCCTTCTCCGTCGACATCGTCGGCGACGAGCGATACACGCTGCACTTCAAAGACTTGACTGACGAAACCTTACGAGACGCGGCACTGTACCCGGACCGGATCACCGGCATTGGCCTTGGAGTCACCTGGGCTGCCGATAGCTCGGTCGTGTACTACACCACTGTCGACGAGTCATGGCGCCCCGACACTGTCTGGCGGCACCGACTCGGCGAGACCGGGCCCGACGAACAGGTGTTCACCGAACCCGACGAGCGGTTCTGGGTGGCTGTCGGCCGGACCCGCAGCAATGCCTACATCCTCATTGCGGCCGGATCATCGGTCACCTCGGAGGTCCGGTACGCAGACGCATGCGACCCGCAGGCCGAGTTCACCACGGTGCTGCCCCGTCGCGACGGTGTCGAGTACTCCGTTGAGCATGCCGTCATCGGCGGCCGGGATCGGTTCCTGATCCTGCACAACAACGACGCGCCGAACTTCACCCTGGTCGATGCTCCGGTCGACGATCCCGGCGCACAGACGACACTGATCGCTGCCCGCGACGATGTCCGACTCGAGGGTGTCGACGCTTTTGCCCGCCACATCGTTGTCCATTACCGTCGGGAAGCGTTGGCGCGCCTGCAGTTGTGGCCGATCGACGATGGTTACGGCACGCCGGAGGAGATCACCTTCGACTCCGAACTGATGGCCTCCGGGCTGGCCGGCAATCCGAACTGGGAATCGCCCCGGTTGCGGATCGGGGCGACATCGTTCATCACGCCGATGCGGGTCTACGACATCGGCCTTGCCACCGGTGAACGAATCTTGCTGCGCGAGCAGCCGGTACTCGGGGATTTTTCCCGCGATGACTATGTCGAACGCCGAGACTGGGCGATCGCCGGGGACGGCACGCGGATCCCGATCTCGCTCATTCACCGAGTCGGCGTCGAAACCCCCGCGCCGACCGTGCTTTACGGATACGGCGCCTACGAATCGTCGGAAGATCCACGATTTTCCATCGCCCGCCTCTCGTTGCTGGACCGCGGCATGATTTTCGCCATCGCGCATGTCCGTGGCGGTGGCGAGATGGGTCGCCTTTGGTACGAGCGCGGGAAGCTGTTGGAGAAGAAGAACACCTTCACCGACTTCATCGCCGCCGCGCGCCATCTGGTCGACGCCGGCCTGACCCAGCCGCAGAACCTGGTCGCACTCGGCGGCAGTGCAGGCGGGCTGTTAATGGGGGCGGTGGCCAACATGGCGCCTGGGCAGTTCGCAGGCATCCTCGCTCAGGTGCCCTTCGTTGATCCGCTCACGACGATTCTGGATCCCTCGCTGCCGTTGACGGTGACCGAGTGGGATGAATGGGGCAACCCGTTGGCCGACGCCGACGTCTACTCCTATATGAAGTCCTACTCGCCGTACGAGAACGTCGAAGCTAAGGAGTACCCGGCGATCCTGGCGATGACGTCACTCAACGACACTCGGGTGTTTTACGTTGAACCGGCCAAGTGGGTGGCAGCACTGCGTCATGCGAAAACCGACCCACACCCGGTACTGCTACGGACCCAGATGGCGGCCGGCCACGGCGGAATCAGCGGCCGCTATGAGCGGTGGAAGGAAGTTGCCTTCCAGTACGCCTGGTTACTGGCCACCGCGGACCCGGGACGCTTCGGACCGAAGGCGCGGTAACCTCTCCGGCATGTCCTTGGCAGAAATTCCGCTCACCACACTCGATGGAAACCCCACGTCGTTGGCCGACTACGCCGGGCGTGCGCTACTGGTTGTCAACGTCGCCTCTAAGTGCGGCCTGACGCCGCAGTACGGCGCATTGGAGCAGTTGGCCCGCGACTACGGCGATCGTGGCCTGACGGTGATCGGTGTTCCGTGCAACCAGTTCATGGGCCAAGAACCCGGGACGCCGGAAGAGATCGCGACGTTCTGTTCCACCACCTACGGCGTGAGTTTCCCCCTGCTGGCCAAGGTCGACGTCAACGGTGCCGATCGACATCCGCTGTATGCCCGGCTCACCGAGACCGCCGATGCCGCCGGTGAAGCCGGCGACGTGCAATGGAACTTTGAGAAGTTTTTGATCACACCGGCGGGCGATGTGGTCAACCGGTTCCGGCCACGAACCGAGCCTGACGCTCCCGAGGTGATCGCTGCGATCGAGGCAGTGTTGCCGGACTGAAATCCGGCCGCCTAGCGCGCGGTTCCGCTTGCGGTGGTGGCGATACCGCCGTCCACCGGAATCACGGCACCGTTGAGATAGGAGCCGGCCCGGCTGGCGAGGAAGATCGCGATCCCGGCCATATCGTCGTCGCGACCGATTCGGCGAAGCGGGGCCGATGCCGCAATCGCCTCGCCGAATGCCTCCAGGGTGGCGGCCATCATCTTGGACGGAAACGGGCCCGGGGCCACTGCATTGACGGTGATGTGTTGCGGCCCCAGTTCTTTGGCCAACACCCGGGTCAGTTGATGGATCGCCGCCTTACTCGTCGAATAGGAGTACGTCGTCATCGGGCTGACGTGGATACCGTCGATGCTGCCGATATTGATGATCCGCGCCGGATCGTCCTGGGTGCCGGCTTTGCGCAGTGCCGGCAGGAGCGCCTGGACCATCCAGAACGGTGATTTGACGTTCAGGTCGAGCACCCGATCCCAGGCCGCGGCGGGAAAGGTTTCCAGCGGCTCTCCCCAGGTGGCGCCGGCGTTGTTAACCAGGATGTCCAGGGTGTCGGTCCGGCTGAGCACCTCGGCGGCCAGCCGTTGGCACTCGTCCTGGCGGGATAGGTCGGCAGCCACCGCGCGGACTTCGCCGAATGCCGACAGTGCCGCAACTGCGTGCTCGCACGCGTCGGCTTTACGCGAACTGAGCACGACGTGAGCGCCGGCCTGGAGCAGACCGCGCGCGATCATCATCCCGATACCGCGGGTACCGCCGGTGACCAGAGCGGTTTTGCCGCCAAGTCCGAAAAGTCTCTCGAGATCGGCTGTGCTCACCTGTGTTCCCTTCGTTTCATCAGAACCGTACCGAGGTCTCTTCGGTCAGGATCCGGAAGTCGGTGTCGGTCATCTCGGACAGCCGACCATAGAAGATGCCGCGGGCTTCGGGGGCGATGATGCCCTGGTGAATCGGAACGGCGTGCCGGGGCGCCACTGCGCGGAGATAATCCACCGCCTCGGAGATCTTCATCCACGGCGCCGCGGCCGGGGTGGCGAGCACCTCGACCGGTTCATCGGGGACGAACAGCGCGTCGCCCGGATGCATCAGTCGCGCCCGGTGTCCGTCATCACCGATCAGGTAGGAAATGTTGTCGATCACCGGGATCTCCGGGTGGATGACCGCGTGCCGGCCGCCGACTCCACGGATGGTCAGCCCATCGATGGTGAAATCGTCGCCGACGTGCACCGCGCGCCAGTCGCCGCCGAGTTGGGCGGCGGTGTGGGGGTCGGCATAGAGCGCCGCATCGGGGTTGGCTTCGACCAGGGCCGGTAGGCGTTGCGGGTCGGCGTGGTCGGGATGCTGGTGAGTGATCAGGATCGCGGACAGACCGGTGATGCCTTCGAAACCGTGGGAGAAGGTG
>SYAA01000442.1 GCA_005789055.1 Actinomycetota bacterium | reverse complement strand
GATCCAGTAGCTGTACACCTTGGCCGCTGCATACGGCGATCGGGGATAGAAGGATGTGTGTTCGTTCTGGGGAGGGGGGGCCGCACCAAACATCTCCGATGACGATGCCTGGTAGAACCGCGTTGTTATCCCTGCCAAGCGAACAGCTTCTAGTAGCCGGACCGTTCCGGTGCCGGTGGTGTCTGTGGTGTGCTCGGGTTCATCAAAAGACACTCTCACGTGGGATTGGGCCGCGAGGTTGTACACCTCATCGGGCTCAACCTCGGCGAGAAGTGTTACCAGCCGGGCGCCGTCGCTGAGATCGCCGTAATGGAGGAAGAGGGCCGCGCCCTTGGAGTGCGGATCGGCGTACAGATGGTCAATTCGGGAAGTGTTGAAAGTCGACGCTCGACGAATGATCCCGTGGACCTCATAGCCCTTGGCGAGCAAGAGTTCCGCCAAGTATGAACCGTCTTGTCCGGTGATGCCCGTGACGAGTGCGCGTTTCTTCGTTGACGTCGTGGACATGGAAATGAATTCTACCGTTAGGCTACTAAGTGACTGGCTGGTCCTCGTGTTCTCGACGGCAAAGTCAATCACTTCTAGCCGGGGTCCGAGACTATTCGAGATAAGCTGCCACTTGTGCACGTCCTCTTCGTCTGCACCGGAAACATCTGTCGCTCACCCACCGCTGAGCGACTCGCCGCGGCATACGCCGCTGAACACGGGGTGCTCGACTTCGCGGCGTCCAGTGCCGGGACCCACGCCGTGATCGGGCACCCGATCCACCCGGAGGCAGCGCGCGTCCTTGAGCAAATGGGCGGAAACACATCCGAATTCGCCGCCCGGCAACTCACGGCGAAAAACGCCTCTACTGCCGATCTCATCATCGCCATGACGAGCGCACATCGCGACATCGTCCTCGAAGCCGCCCCCCGACAACTCCAGCGGACATTCACCCTTACCGAGGCGTCCCACCTCGCGGCCATTGCGACCGTCAAAACCCTCGCGGACCTCGCCGGATCACGGCCCCGGTTGAGTGCGGACGAGAAACTCGACATCCAGGATCCGATCGGCCAGAGTCCGGAAGTGTTCGCGGCCGTCGGCGCTCAGATCGCTGGCCTGTTGCCGCCGATTATGGAAGTCTGCCGTCGCACGATCAGGGCGTGATTTTCGTTTCCTTGTCGATCACATCGGTTGCCTGGATCAGGGCGATGGCATCGGATTTGAGCGCGTCCGCATTCATCTGCAGCACGTAAATCGCGTCATCGGCGGGAATCACCACGGTCTTTTGGGCGATGGTGCGCTGCGTGCCGTCCCTCTCGTACAGGCCGGCGAGCTGGATGGCGTCGAATCCGCTGAGCTTGTCGATCATGGGTTCGTTCGCCGCCACGTAATTCGGCAGGTTCATTAGCTCCCCCGGCGCATACTCAAGGATTTTTGCCGGTTCGACGTCACCGGTCAGCTTCGAAAGCAGGACAGTAATGGTCGGCGGATCGTCGGGATTCGGTGAAGTGTCGGCCTGAACGGCCCCGTACGCCCACTTGGGGGTGTCCGGCCCCAGGTCCGACCAACCCTGTGGCAGCGCGATCACGATCCTCGGTGCCCCGGGATCGCCGGGACGCACCGGCGTCGAAGTGATCCCGTTGTCTTTGATGTACTGCTGCATCGTCAGACCGGGCGCTGACCGTGCCGCCTTCTGATCAGCGCGCCCATTGGTGAACACCAACGCGACGATCAATGCCGCCAAGGCCACAGCGATACCGACCAGTGTTCCCCGCCGCCTGAACCACGGGGTGCGTGGGGTCACCGTCGGTGGGGTGTTGTCGATAACCTCGACCGGCATATCGTCGTCAACCACGCGCAGTTCGCTCCCCGGGTAGTAGGTGATTTACAGATTACCAATGCGCCCAAAGGATCCCGTGAAGGGTATATATGCAGGTGGCCGAACCCGGCGCCGGTTGCTGCCGGCGATCCTCGCGTTCGTCGCCCTGGCGTTCGCCCGCGATCACCATCGAACAGGTGCTCACCCGCAATGCGGTCGCCTCCTCGATCATGACGATTGACGTCACGGGATCGAATCACCGATCGCTGCTGGCAAACATCTCGGTGCCCGTCGTCCCGGAGTGGGCCGGGTAGACAAGCTTAGACTTAAGGCCAAAAGCCCCTGATTTTTGCATTCGGTTGGCAAACAACGACGCCTTGGTTTAGCCTCAGAGGAACCTGAGAGGCGCGGGAGGCGAATCGTGGGGTCCCCAGTTAAGGCGACTAGTTTGCGGCGGGTCGCGCCCGCGCCGCAAGGGACCGCGGTCACCTCAGCAAACCCCGCCGCGATGCGGAATTTCGGCGCTTCCAGGGCAGGATGGCAGGGCACTTACGCCCACTGGCTGGCGCTTACCGACCTGATCGCCATCATCGCGGCCGTCGGGATCGCCCAGCGGATCCGGTTCGGGTCTGCGTCAAGTACCGCGACCACCGATCTACTCCGCGGCATCACCTACATCGAGATTTCGGTCGCCATCGTGATCGGGTGGATGGTCGCGTTGACCATCAACGGCGCCCGGTCCACCCGGGTCATCGGATCCGGCGTCGAGGAATACCGGCGGGTGTGGTGGGCGACGATTTCGACGTTCGGCGCCGTCGCGATCATCTCCATGCTCTTGAAGCTCGAAATTGCCCGCGGGTACCTGATGGTGGCCCTGCCGGCAGGGGTGGCTCTGCTCCTGGCGTCGCGATGGGTCGCCCGCCGAGTCGTGGTCCGGTTGCGCAAGCAACACGGCCGGTGCGTCACCCGCCTGCTGGTCGTCGGCAGCCCGCAGGCGGTCCGCGACCTCACCCTCGGATTGTCCCGCGAGCCCTGGTCGGGCTACGACGTGGTCGGGGCCTGCATTCCCGGGCAGTACTCCCGCACGGGCATCGGCATCCCCGGCTTCGGCACGGTCCCGGTCCTTGGCAACGAAGAATCTGTCGCCAGGGCCGTCGTCGCCTCCGGCAGCCACGCGGTCGCTGTCGCGGCCACCGAACAGTTCCACGGCACCGGCCTGCGGGAACTGTCGTGGGAACTCGAGAACCTCGACGTCGACCTGCTGGTCGCACCCGGTGTGGTCGACGTCGCCGGGCCACGACTGCACATGCGTCCGGTGGCCGGCCTGCCGCTGATCCACGTCGAGAAGCCGCAGTACCACGGCGCCAAACGTTTTCAGAAGCGAGCGTTCGACATCGTCTTCTCCGGCCTAGCCCTGCTGTTCGGCCTGCCCCTGCTGCTGCTGATCGCCCTGGCCGTCAAACTGACCAGCAGGGGGCCGGTGTTCTACCGTCAGGAGCGCATCGGCCTGGACGGCGAGCCTTTCGAGATGATCAAGTTCCGCACCATGGTCGTCGGCGCCGACGCCATGCTTGAGCAGGTGGCGCACCTTAACGAATCCGACAGCGGGGTGCTGTTCAAAATCCGCAAGGATCCCCGGGTGACATGGCTGGGCCGGTTCCTGCGCAAGTACAGCCTTGATGAATTGCCGCAGTTCGTCAACGCGTTCACCGGTCAGATGAGCGTCGTCGGTCCGCGTCCACCACTGGAAACCGAAGTCGCCACCTACGACGACCAGACCATGCGCCGGCTACTGGTGAAACCCGGCATCACCGGTCTGTGGCAGGTCAGCGGCCGCTCAGATCTGTCCTGGGAAGACTCCGTGCGCCTCGACATGTTCTACGTCGAAAACTGGTCGATCATGGCCGACATCGTGATCGCGCTGAAGACGGCGCGCGTGGTGTTCGCCCACTCCGGTTCGTACTGAACTACCCCTCTTCGGTGAAGTTTCGCGTCACCGACGGATCGACCGGGATACCCGGACCGGTGGTCGTGGAGACGGTGACCTTCTTAAGATAGCGCCCTTTCGACGATGACGGCTTGGCCCGCAGCACCTCATCGAGGGCCGCACCATAGTTCTCGGCCAGTTTCTTCTCGTCGAAGGACGCCTTGCCGATGATGAAGTGCAGGTTGGACTGCTTGTCGATGCGAAAGTTGATCTTGCCGCCCTTGATGTCGGTCACGGCCTTGGCCACGTCCGGGGTGACGGT
>SYAA01000441.1 GCA_005789055.1 Actinomycetota bacterium | reverse complement strand
CAGTGAGAGGCCACACGTAAGGTCGTAGGTTCATATCCTGTCCCGCTACTTAAGGGAATGGCCCTCGGAAGAATCTCCGGGGGCCGTTTTCATGCGATGTGGTCACACTTTTGGTCACAAGCTTCGCCGTGGAGACAGCAATAGGTCTCTAACCTTGGGCCTATGTTTGCCGGCGGCCCTCACCGAGACCTACTCGATGACCGGTGCGTCGACGCCCGAGGCGGGCGGTTTCGGTGACTTCCGTGGACGCCGCAGCGCTTGCCGAAGCGCGCGTGCGTTTTTCCTCTAGGCTCACCCCTCCGCCGACTCCGGTGATCAGTGTGGTGATCCACCTCATCGTGTTGGCACTGTGGGTGGCCCTGTTCCTGTTGGTGTTCGGCCGCGGCGGCATCCTGGCCTGGTCTGTCGGATTGGCCTATTTGGGGTACGACGCCGCATTGCTGGTCTTCACGGGCTGGCATATCCGCCGGCTCACCGTTCCGAGTTCTCCCGCGCCACCAGGCCCACGCCCACGCATCGCGGTGTTGATCGCGGCGCGGGACGAATCGGCAGTCCTGCCCGCAACTATCCGCGCGTTGGCCGCCCAAAGCGACCCGCCCGACGAGATCGTCATCGCCGATGACGGCTCCACCGATGCGACGGCGCACGTGTTGTGCACCGAATTCGGCTTCACCACCGATGAATTCGGTGTGCCGGGACCACCCACTCGGATCGGCGCAACAGATGTCACGTGGCTGCGACTCGCGCACGGCGGCAAGGCCCGCGCCTTGAATTCGGCGATCCTGCAGACCGATGCTGACCTGGTGCTCACCGTCGATGCCGACACGCAACTGGACGAGAAGGCGGTCGGGGTTGTCCGCGACGCGTTCGCACGCGAACCGGAACTGGTCGGGGTCACGGGTATCATCACGCCCCGGTCGCGTCCCACGCCGATCGGCCGGGCGCTGCAGTTCTTCCAGACCTACGAGTACATCCGGAACTTCCTCGGCCGCTACGCCTGGATGCGGATGGACTGCCTGCAGCTGATCTCCGGCGCGTTCGCGGGATTCCGGCGGCGGTCCGTCGTCGCTGTCGGCGGCTTCGACGATGTCTGCCTGGTTGAGGACTACGAGTTGGTACACCGGCTCTACCGTTACGCCGGCGAGCACGATCTCGACTGGCGATTTCGCGTACTCGGCGCTGCGCAGGCACAAACCGAAGCGCCCGGCACGATCCCAGCGCTGCTGCGTCAGCGGCGCCGGTGGTTCGGCGGATTCCTCCAGACCCAGTGGTGGTACCGCGCCATGGTGGGTAATTCCGAAATGGGCCGCTTGGGGACCCTGATGCTGCCGATCAAGGCCGTCGACGCCGTGCAGCCGCTCTATGGCTTGACCGCCTTCGCGATGCTGTTGTTTTTCATCTTCACAGGCAACAGCGACGTCCTTGGGCCGATCGCTATTGTCCTCGCCGGCACGCTGTTGGTCGTCGTGTTGTTCCAGGTGTGGTCGGTCGTGCAGTACCGCCGCTGGGTCGGTGATCAGCATCGGGTGAGCCTCGTCGGAGCGTGCGTCGCGGGCATGCTGGAGCCGTTCACTTTCCGGCTGGTGTTGCAGATCGGTGCCCTGCTGGGCTGGATCGCGTTCCTCGGCGGTCGTCAGCGATGGGACTCCATCGACCGGTTCGGCCTTGGTGACACCAGAGCCGGCCGGACGTGATGCCGGCGGCACTGGGTAGCTGGGGACTGCTCCCCATCGTGGTGCCGGTGGCCGCGCTGGCGATCTGGGGCCTGGCCGCGCTGGCTATGCCCCGCGCCACGGGGCCGGTTGGTGAGAGTCTCCTGGCTGGATCAGTGGCGTGGGTTGCGATCGTCGCCGTGGGCGTGCGGGTGCTGGGAGAAGTCGATGCGCTGAATGCACCGATGCTGGCCGGGTCCGCGGTTCTTGTCGCCGCGGTTGTCGTCATCGGGGTGCTGGTTCGGGGCGTGCCCCTGCCTCTGCCGCAGAAGTGGCCGTTCAGCGTCGCGACGGTGCCGGTGTTGCTAGCAGCCGGCACGGCCCTACTGATCGCTGCCGCGGCGGCCTACCTGCTGCCGGTCTGGCAGTGGGATGCGTTGGGTTATCACCTGCCCTACGTCAACTTCGCACTGCAACACGGCACGCTGGAGGACGTACCCGCTGGAGTCGCCTATCTGTCGACCTATCCGAAGGTCATCGAGAACACCTTCATCGCCTGGCGCGCAATGCTTCCCGACGACTCACTCGTCGACCTCGCCCAGCTGCCCTTCGGCCTCCTCGGTGCGCTGGCGATCACAGTGATCGCGCAGCGCCAGGGCGCCCGGACGGACGCCGCCCTGGCTGCGGGCGCGGCATGGCTGACGTTGCCCGCCGTGTTCCTGCAGCTGCCCACGAACTACGTCGACGTCGCGTCGGCCTCGCTGGCTCTGAGCACGATCGCTTTTCTGTTGCGGCCGGCCGACCGGACCCAGCTGATGTTCGCGGCGCTTGCGCTGGGGCTGTTCCTGGGTTCGAAGCCCACCGCGCCGATCGCGGCCGTCCTGCTCTTCGCCGCGCTCGCCATCGTCGCCGTCCGGGCACACCTGGGCGCGTTCCTACCACTCGCGGGCCTGACGGTGCTGGTGCTGGGAGGGGAGGCCTACCTGAGAAACACCGTCCGGCACCACAACCCGGTGTGGCCGGTCCGGTTGGAATTCGGCCCCGTGCACCTGCCGGGCGAGTTCGCCGTATCGGATCTGTTGGCGGCGGGCGCAGCAGCGCCCCGCACACACGGGAACCTCGCCGAGCGGGTGGTGGGATCGTGGTCGGCGATCTGGCCCCAGGTGCCGGCATTCGACATGCGGGTGGGCGGCCTCGGCATTCTCGTGCTGGCGGCGCTGCCGGTTGCCGCGATACGGATGGCGCGCCGGTGCCGCGGCATCGACGCCGTGGTGATGGTGCTGATCGTCGCCGCGACCCTGGCGACACCCGAACCCGCTGTCGCGCGCTTCGTCCTGGCGTTCGCCGGGCTGGTGCTGGCCCTGGCAGTGCCAGCAACCGAGTTGCTGCGGTCCCGGGCCCGGGTGTTCGTCTGCGTGTTCGGCCTGATCGCCGTCGGCGCGGCACAGAACGTGATCGCCGCGTATCCGGGCCTTCACGGGGAAGGCCCGCCGTTGCGCTCCTATCTGGAGATGAGTGATGCTCAGCGACGCCGCGCGCTGGGTGCGGCGGGTCCGCCGGCTCCGCTCATCGACGTCGTCGAGTCGTTGCGGCCCGGTGAGATAACACTGTTCGACGGGTCCGTCGAGCTGCCTTATCGAGCGTGGCCCTACGACTTGTCCACGGCCGCGGAACGTATTCCCGACGACGGCACGCCCGGCGAGGTCGAACAACAGGTGTACGCCGGACACACCCGGCTCCTGTTGGTCGGCGACGACACGCGTGCCGGCCGCATGGTGCGCGATGACCCCGCCCGATTCCGGCGCCTGTTCGACTGTCCCTTCTCGGCCTGCGCGGTGTACATCCGCCGCTAGCCCGGCGGTTATCCGCGAGTCGCGCACCGCGACCACGCCGCGCAAAGCCTTTCCCCCTATTTAGCGAGACCGGGAATCTGCGACAGCACCCATCCTGACAGGGCGATGTGGGAAAGAGTGACCAGTACGGATAGCGCATGAAGCCGTTTGAAGCGGGCCTTCGCCCCCGTATCAGTCGCGCGGTTGATGGCGGGCATGAGGATTTGGCGAGCCGGCAAACCGGTCAACGCGATCGCTGCGACTACGAGGGACAGTGACCGGTCGACGGGCCAGAAAAGCAGTGCCGCGACAGCGGAAGTAGCGATAACGAACAGATAGAAGTAGGGGAAGGCGCGACGAATCGTGGGACCCGCCGTCTCACTCGGCAATGCCGAGAACACGAAGGCGGCAAACCCGAAAGAGTAGAGGACCATGCCTCCGAACAGCAGTGCGGTTACCAGGAGCGCTGCTATCACCATGGGATACCTGATCTTCCACTTTGCGCCGCCGCTGCCGGGTACCGAACCACGAACTTCTTAGCGGGACTTCGCTGCCCGCTCGGCCACGATACCCGTGACGGCGCAAGGCCGAAGTTGTCCTCGTTCAACACACTTCGCGGCGGGAGCTACAGTCCAGCACTTAGTCGGAAGAGGGGAATGCGGCGTCCGTAAGACGCGGTCTTGGCCAAGTAATCGCCGTACCCGGCGTAGACCTGCTGGGCCAGCGCGTAGAGGCGATCGTGTTCGGCGGAATCGGTCACTTCGCTAGCACGAAAATCCTCACCGCCGAAACGGCATTCGGGGTTCGCTTTGAGGTTGTAGTACCACGCCGGGTGTTTTTCTCCGCCGAAGTTCGAGGCGATGATGATCGGATCGGGGCCGTCGTGGAAGTAGGTGAGCTGTACCTCTCGGGGCTGACCCGATTTGGCGCCGTTCGTCACCAGTGGGGCGTTGACAACGATGCCCATCGAGGTCGTAAGGCCTCCGCTAGTTGCTCGATAGAGCCACGGGTCAAGACGCGCCGAGACTTGGCGGGCGAACCATTGCCCCGCCGGTGAGCGTCCGAAACTCGCGGCGGCCCAGTAGCCAAGCCCGCGTTTCTTGTGGGGATCGACGTAGCGCAGAGGCATGCCTGAACCGTACCTTTGCCCACCCGGCGCGCGTGCCGTCACGGAGTGGGTCAAGCCCCGATGAGCCCAGGTTGGGGTTCACGCCCCGCTGAGTGTGAGGCTCACAATATTGAGCCTCCCGCGGCGCACATTTGCCGTGGCAGAACGTGCCCGGCCGGTAAGCCATACCCGGGCGCGAGGATCAGCTTCCAGATTGCGCAGCCATTGCGAGTCGGCCCGAACCGTGGACACCATCAGACTGTTGCCCACCCGCCCGGCTACCAGAGGCACCTGACGGGGAAGGCCACTTCGGCGGCCGGTGGTTTCGACAAGAACCAGCCCACCACCCACCGGAAACGGATTGCCCAGCCCAACACGCACCGCTGGTCGAATCACGGCGTTCAGCGCATCGAAGATGGGCGCCTCGATCTGGTGTCGAAGTTGACGAAGATGGCTGAGGGCGTTCATACCTTTCTCAACCTGTTGCCGCCTCCGGATGTTACCCACGACGCCCCACGGTGGCCGTGAGTTCAGTCACCTCTGCCGCAGGGGCGCGGCCCAGCGTCAGGATCAGCTACGACAATCCATGTGGTTTCCGCTCCAGCGGCAGGCAAACTGCACATCGGCGCACAGGAGGCGGACGGTGCAGGATATGACAATGAACAGCGACAACAACCCGGCCTCACCACCGGCCGGCACCACCTGGGTCGGCGATTGGGATGCGCGGTTCCATGATCGTGTGTACGGCGCCGACCCCGTATCGGTCGGCGATATCGCTGCGCTGCTCACTGGAGTGCAGCACCGGAGCGGTTCAACCGTCAGTAGTGTCGCAGTGCGGATCGACGGCGATCTGGTCGTGGGAGCTAGGGAGTTGCCCATCGTGGTCGACCTGACGCCGGGCCAGGCGCGCGAGTTCGGCGAGGTGCTGATCGGGTTGGCCGAGCACGCCGAGGCGCT
>SYAA01000440.1 GCA_005789055.1 Actinomycetota bacterium | reverse complement strand
CAGTGTCTCGAGGTGGCGCCGACTCGTCACGGCAAGGATCTGTGCCGTCGTCGCAACGCGGTGCTGGTTGTCGAAGAGGGCTGCGAGTTCTGCGTGCACGAGGCGATGGTCTCCGGCCCTGCCGCGCCCGGAAAGTCAGCCCTGTGGATGATGACGGTGCGCGAACTGCACGCCCCACACGGCGTGTCGGCGGACCGACACGCACGCTCGCGGGGGGGGGCGGGCTAGCTGGGGGGCTAGGTGGCAGCCAAGTGCACTGCGTCGGCGATCGGCCCGTTCCACACCTCGCCGTGGCCCGGGATCAGGATCTCGGTGCCGGCCGTCGCGAGCACCGAGAGGCTGCGCGCACAGTCGCCGTCGCTGTGGTTGAACACCGACGGCAGCAGTTGCGGGCCGCGTCGTTGTGACAGCGGGTGGCCGGTGACGAGTGCATCGCCGGTTACCAACACCCGGTTGACGACATACGAGCAGTGCCCGGAGGTATGTCCGGGCGTGGGCAATGCCCTCGGCCGACCAGGCAGGGTTGCGGCGATCTCGGCGGTCAGTGCCCGGGCAGCGGGTATGCCCTCACGTACCAGGCCTCCCTTGGCCGCCACCTGCGCCGACCACCGCAGCCACGTCGGCCGCCAGGCCTGGGTGATCAGCGCGGCCGGAGAAGCCTGCTCGAGGTAGTCGCGATGGGCGTGGGCCACTTCGGCGGGATGGCAATACACCGGTGTGCCGTGGGTGCGCGCGAACCAGATCGCGGAGCCCAGGTGATCGATGTGGGCGTGGGTCAGCAGGATCGCGGTGAGATCCTCGGGCCCGAAACCCAGCCTGCGCAGCGATGTCAGAACATCGTCACGATTGCCGGGAAAGCCGGCGTCGATGAGCATGGCACCCGAGTCTCCGGCGACGATTGTCCAGTTCACCAGGGACGTCTGGGCGAGGTGGACGTGATCGGTGACGGCGGTCAACACCGGGGTCATGGCCGAAGTGTAGGCAGCCCTGGGGTAGAAACATGGATGTGGCTGAACTGAGGTTGGGATACAAAGCGTCGGCGGAGCAGTTCGGACCGCGGGAGTTAGTCGAACTCGGCGTGCTGGCCGAGGCGCACGGGATGGACAGTGCGTCGGTCAGCGATCATTTCAACCCTTGGCGCCATGAGGGTGGCCACTCGCCGTTCGCACTGTCGTGGCTGACGGCGGTCGGCGAGCGCACCAAGCGGATCACGCTCGGCACCTCGGTGATGACGCCGACATTTCGGTACAACCCGGCGGTGATCGCCCAGGCGTTCGCCACCATGGGCTGTCTGTACCCGGGCCGGGTGTTCCTCGGCGTGGGCACCGGCGAGGCGCTCAACGAGATCGCCACCGGTGCGATCACCGAGTGGCCGGAGTTCAAGGAGCGCTTCGCCCGGCTGCGCGAGTCGGTCAAGCTGATGCGTGAACTGTGGCGCGGCGAGGCGGTGGACTTCGACGGCGAGTTCTACCACCTCAAGGGCGCCTGCATCTACGACGTTCCCGAGGGTGGCGTGCCGGTGTACATCGGTGCCGGCGGTCCGGTGGTGGCCAAGTACGCCGGGCGCGCCGGTGACGGTTTCATCTGCACGTCGGGCAAAGGTGAGGAGCTCTACGTCGACAAGCTGCTGCCCGCGGTGCGCGAAGGCGCCGAAGCGGCAGGCCGTGACGTCGACGCCGTCGACAAGCTGATCGAGATCAAGATCTCCTATGACACCGACCCGGAGGTGGCGCTGAACAATTGCCGGTTCTGGGCGCCGCTGTCGCTCACCCCCGAGCAGAAGCACAGCGTGACCTCTCCGCAGGAGATGGAGCGGCTGGCCGACGAATTGGCGATCGAGCAGGTGGCGAAGCGCTGGATTGTGTCGTCGGATCCGGACGAGGCGGTCGAGAAGGTAGCCGACTACGTCAAGTACGGGCTCAACCATCTGGTTTTCCACGCCCCCGGTCATGATCAGCGCCGGTTCCTGGAACTCTTCGAGCGCGATCTGGCGCCTCGGCTACGCAAACTGGGCTAACCGGCGGGCCGAGTAGGGGATGCTGTCGTCGTGACAAGTGGTCGCCCCGCGAACGGTCCCATCTCCATCTACGTCGCCTCCCCGGAAGGCGAGACCGGCAAGTCCACCATCGCGTTGGGCATCGTGCACCGGCTCTCGGCAGTGGTGCCGCGGGTCGGGGTGTTCCGGCCGATCGCTCGCCGAGAGAACACCGACTACATCCTCGAGTTACTCCTGGCCTCCAGCAGTGCCGGGCTGGCCTACTCCGACTGTGTCGGGGTGAGCTATCAGCGCCTGCACGCCGATACCGATGCCGCGATCGCTGACATCGTCGACCGCTACCACGACGTCGCCGCTCGGTGCGACGCCGTGGTGATTGTCGGCTCCGACTACACCGATGTCGCAACCCCCACCGAACTCAGCGTCAACGCCCGCATTGCCGTCAACCTGGGCGCGCCGGTGGTGTTGTCGGTGCGCGGGTTCGGCCGCACTCCCGAAGAGATCGCGGGGGCCATCGAACTGTGCCTGGCCGAGTTGAACGCCCAGCACGCCCACACCGCGGCCGTGGTCGCCAACCGCTGCGAGCCCGACCAGATGGCGGCGGTCGCCCGCGCCTGCGAGGGTCTGGGGCCGCGGGTGTACGTGCTTCCCGAGGAGCCATTGCTGGTGGCACCGACCGTCGCTGAACTGTGTTCGGCGGTCACCGGCACGGTCGTACACGGCGACGCCTCCCTGATGTCGCGCGAGGTGATGGATGTGATGGTGGCCGGCATGACCGCCGATCACGTGCTCGAGCGGCTCAGCGAGGGTGCCGCCGTAATCACCCCGGGTGATCGCTCCGACGTCGTCCTCGCGGTGGCCAGCGCGCACGCCGCGGAGGGATTTCCATCGATGTCGGCCATCATCCTCAACGGCGGGCTGCCCCTGCATCGCGAAATCGCCCGGTTGGTCACCGGCCTGGGCCTGCGGCTACCGGTCATCGCCACCGACCTGGATACCTTTGCCACCGCCAGTGCGGTGGCGAATACCCGGGGACGGGTGACAGCAGACTCGCAAACCAAAATCGACACCGCGATCGAACTAATGGAGCGCCACGTCGACGTCGGCGACCTGCTGGCGCGGCTGGCGATCCCGATCCCGACCGTGACCACGCCGCAGATGTTCGCCTACCAGCTTATGGAACGCGCCCGCGCGGATCGGCGACGCATCGTGCTGCCTGAGGGCGATGACGATCGAATCCTGCAGGCGGCCGGCCGCATTTTGCGCCGTGGACTCGCTGAACTGACAATCCTCGGCGAAGAGTCTGAGATCCGTTCCCGCGCAGCAGAACTCGGTGTCGATCTTGGCGCCGCCACGGTCATCGACCCTCGCACCAGCGAATTGTGCGAGCAGTTCGCCGAGCAGTACGCCGAACTCCGCAAGCACAAGGGTGTCACCGTGGAACAGGCGCGGGAGACCATTTGCGACGTGTCCTACTTCGGAACCATGCTGGTGCACAATGACATCGTCGACGGGATGGTGTCGGGCGCCGCCCACACCACCGCCCATACCGTGAAACCTGCCTTCGAGATCATCAAGACCCAGCCGGGCGTCTCCACGGTATCCAGTATTTTTCTGATGTGCCTGTCCGATCGGGTGCTCGCCTATGGCGATTGCGCGATCGTGCCGGATCCCTCCGCCGAGGAACTCGCCGACATCGCAATCAGTTCGGCCCGGACGGCCTCCCAGTTCGGGATCGACCCGCGGGTGGCCATGCTGAGCTACTCCACCGGTGAGTCCGGCAGCGGCGCCGGGGTGGACAAGGTAAGGGCTGCCACCGAATTGGTGCGTCAGCGCGATCCTGCACTCCTGGTTGAGGGTCCGATTCAGTACGACGCCGCCGTCGACCCGACAGTGGCGGAGGCCAAGATGCCGAACTCGACTGTCGCCGGCCGTGCCACCGTGCTGATCTTTCCCGATCTCAACACCGGCAACAACACCTACAAGGCGGTGCAACGCAGTGCCGGCGCGATCGCGATCGGCCCGGTACTACAGGGACTCAATAAGCCGGTCAACGATCTCTCCCGAGGTGCGCTGGTCGACGACATCGTCTACACCGTGGCGATCACCGCAATCCAAGCGCAGGGGCGCTGATGGCCGGCACCGTCCTGGTTCTCAACTCTGGATCGTCGTCGCTGAAGTACTCGCTGGTGCAACCCGATACCGGTGAGTCACTGATTGACGGGATTATCGAGAGGATCGGCGAGGACGGCGGAGTCGCTGATCACGAGGCCGCACTGCGGGCGGTGTTCGATGTGCTCGCACCGGACGGGCGGGATCTGGCGGATCTTGAACTGGTGGCGGTCGGCCACCGTGTGGTTCACGGTGGCCCTGACCTTTATCGGCCGACCGTCATCGATGCCGGCCTGATCGAAGCGCTGCGGGAACTGGCGCCGCTGGCACCGCTGCATAATCCGCCCGCGGTGCTGGGCATCGAAGTAGCCCTTCGGGTGCTCCCCGATCTGCCGCACGTCGCCGTATTCGACACCGCGTTCTTTCACGATCTGCCGTCATCGGCGGCGACCTACGCGATCGACCGCGACGTCGCGGCCCGCTGGAAGATTCGTCGATACGGCTTTCATGGAACATCGCATCGGTTCGTCAGCGAGCAGGCCGCCGCGTTCCTCGGGTCGCCACTCGGGGCGCTCAACCAGATTGTGCTGCACCTGGGCAACGGTGCGTCGGCGTCGGCGTTTGCCGGTG
>SYAA01000066.1 GCA_005789055.1 Actinomycetota bacterium | reverse complement strand
GGCGGCGTTCATTCGCGCCCGGGATCTGTGGTGTCGTTTCCCGGGCTGTGAGGTGGCGGCGGAGTTCTGCGATATCGACCATTCCATTCCGTGGATCCGTGGTGGGCTCACCCATCCGTCGAACCTGAACTGCAAATGCCGCGCGCATCATTTACTCAAGACGTTTTGGTGCGGGGATGGCGGGTGGGTTGAGCAGCAACACCCCGATGGCAGCATCGTATTCACCTCGCCGTCGGGGCGGCGCTACACGACCACACCGGGCGGGGCACTGTTCTTCCCGCAACTGGCCACCCCCACCGAAACCCTCACAGTGGCACACGCCGACCCGCCACCGGACAACCCCGGGCGCACCTTGATGATGCCCACCCGACAACGCACCCGCGCCGCCGAACGCGCCGCCCGCATCGCATGGGAACGCGGCCTCAACGAAGCACGCTGGGCCGCCGACCCACCACCCTTCTAAATCGTGGGCCTTGTTAACTTCGCGTAGCGCGCCCGGTGATAGTCCGTGGATCCGAACTCGTACTGCAGTGCAGTGAGTCGCTTGAAGTAGTGACCGATCGCGAGTTCCTCGGTCATACCCATGCCGCCGTGCAACTGCACTGCGTTCTGGCCAATGAAGCGTGCCGCCCGGCCTACCGTCGCCTTGGCCGCCGAGACCGCGCGGGCTCGCACCTCCGGTTCCGCGTCGAGATTCAGCACCGCCAGGTATGCCGCCGAGACCGCCTGCTGCAGTTCCATGTACATATCCACCATCCGGTGCGAAAGCACCTGGAAACTACCGATCGGCTGGCCGAACTGCTGGCGTTGCTTGCTGTAGTCGACGGTGTCGGCCAGCACCCTGCGCATCGCCCCGACCGCCTCGGCGCACACCGCGGCCGCGCCCTCATCGCGGGCGCGGTGCAGCGACTCCGAAGCGTCCTCGACGATCAGCGCGTCAGCGGGCAGTCGCACGTCATCGAACATCAGATCGGCCGCGCGCCGATCATCGATGGTGCGGTAACTGTGAACAGTGAGCCCGGGCGGGGGAGCGGCGGCGTCGAATGCGGTGAGGAACAGCGCGACATCATCGCCGACGCGCGCGGTGATCAACAGGTGGGTAGCCAATGGCGCGGCGATGACGACGGCCTTGGAACCGGAAATCAGCCAGCCGCCCCCGTCGCGAACAGCGCTGGTGGACAACGTATCCCAGCCATCACCTGAGTCGGCCTCGGTCGCGGCAAGGACGGCGACCGCCGACCCCGCCGCGATTCCTTCCAGCACCGACGCGGCCGCGTCGCCGCCCGCGCGGGACAGCAGGCCGCCGGCGACGATCACCGTGTCGATGAATGGTTCGATGACCAATGCGCGGCCCAGCTCCTCGGCGATCACCATGGCCTCGGCCGGTCCGCCGCCGCTGCCGCCGACAGACTCGGGCAGCGTGGCCCCCAGGATGCCGAGTTCTTCGGCGAAACCGCGCCAGATATCAGGCTGCCAGCCCGGTCCGGTCTTGGCCGCGGTGCGGCTGGACTCGAGGTCATAACGCGCGGCGAGGAACTTGCTCAGGCCCTCGCGCAGGAGTTCCTGCTCGCTGCTCAATGTGAAGTCCACGGTGTCTCCTCTCGGCCCTAAAGCCCCAGGGTTGCTTTGGCGAGGATGTTGCGCTGAATCTCGTTGCTGCCGGCGTAGATCGAGCCGGCCCGGTCGTTGAAATACCGCAGGGGCGCCACCGCTTGCCACGGCTCGCCGCTGACGTAACCGTCGGCAGGCGCGGCGAACTCCGATACCGGCCCGCCGGGCAGCGCTGCGTGCGGCTGGTACGCCCGCGCCCGCGGGCCGGCCGCCTCCATCGCCAGTTCGGTGATCTGCTGACTCAATTCGGTCGACAGGATTTTGAGCATCGAGGAGTCCGCGCCAGGATTACCGCCCTCGGCGACGACGGCCAACACCCGATACTCGAGAACCTCCAGCACCTCGGCGCGGATTCGCGCGTCGGACAGTTTGGCGGCGAACGCCGGATCATCGAGGAGCACCAGACCGCCAGCACCGGGCTGATGGGCGGCCGCCTCGGCGATCGACTCGGCCATCACCTGCAGCGCCGGTGCCATCGCTCCGCCGCCGCGCTCGAACTCCAGCAGGTACTTGGCCACCGTCCAGCCGTCGTCGATCGCTCCGATCACATTCGCCTTGGGTACCCGAACGGCGTCGAAGAAGATCTGGTTCTGAATCTGCTCCCCGGAGGTCATCACCAACGGCCGGATCTCGATGCCCGGTGTGCTCATGTCGATAAGCACGAAGGTGATTCCGTGCTGCTTCTTTGCTGAACGCGTGGTGCGCACCAGGGCGAAGATCCAATTCGCCTCGCCCGCATGGGTTGTCCAGATCTTGCTTCCGGTGCACACCAGGTCGTCGCCGTCGTCGATGGCAGCCATCGACAATGCCGCCAGGTCCGAACCGGCTTCCGGTTCGGAGTAGCCCTGGCAGAAGAACACCTCGCCGGTCAGGATCCGCGGCAGGAAGTAGTCCTTCTGTTCCGGCGTGCCGAAGGCGACAATCGCGTGGGCGACCATCCGGATCCCCATCGGCGACAGCGGCGGCGCATCAGCCAGCGTGGACTCCCGGCTGAAGATGTAGTGCTGAGTCAACGTCCAATCACAGCCGCCGTATTCGATCGGCCAGGCCGGGGCGGCCCATCCTCGCTCATGCAGGATCGCCTGCCAGGCCATGCTCGCCTCGTGATCGGCGTAGACACTCGTCATCAGCCGACCGGCCCGGCGCAGATCCGGGGTGAGGTTCGCGTCCAAAAAGGCCCGCACCTCGTCGCGGAACTGCAGATCGTCCGCCGACCACGCCATCTCCATCCGGTCTCTCCTCAACGTCGGGGGGAAGTCGAACCGCGCACGCGTCCAGGTGAGTGTTACCCCACGGACGTCGATTCCGCCAACCGGGGTATCCATGCCTGCCCGCACCAGGCATGCTCACACCCGAGGGTCGAGGACATCGGTGACGAGGAGGTGGACGATGCCGGCATGGCGCTTACGCGATTACCACGAAGCCGACCTGGATCAGGCGATCCAGGTGTGGGACCAGGGCCGCGGTCCGGGTTCGGCCGAACCGGTCTTCAGTGTCGCCGAGGTGATGGCTGCCGCCCGAGCCGGACAGCCCGCAGTGGTGGCCGAGGTGGGCGACGAGGTCGTGGGCATGGCGGTGGCGCAACTTCAGGGCGAACGGGCCTGGATCATGCTGGTGGCGATCGGCTCGCGATGGCGCGACCGCGGCGTCGGATCCGCACTTTTGGCCGACCTCGAGCGACGACTGCGCTCCCAAGGTGTGCGCCGGATCAGCGCGGTGCTCCCGGAAAGCGCGACCGGCGCGACGGCCTTGCAGAACTCCGGATACACCCGCCGGGACGGACTCGTGTACTACGAGATGATCGAGCACCTGGGCCCGGATCAGGCCAATCTGCTTGACGAGCTCGGCGGGCTGATGCTGCCACCCGGGTTGTGGGGCGACCTGGCGGGGATGGAACACGAGAAGCAGATCATCGAGCGCCGCATCGTCGACCCGTTGGCCCATCCCGATGTCGCCGAACGCTACGGCGTGCGGCCACCGAAAGCGGTGATCCTGTTCGGGCCGCCCGGAACGGGCAAGACCAGCTTCGCCAAAGCGGTCTCGTCACGGCTGGGCTGGCCCTTCGTCGAGTTGTTTCCGTCCCGGTTGGCGGCGATCGGAACCGGCGGGTTGGCGGCCTCGCTGCGAGAGGCCTTCGCCGAACTCGCCGAACTCGACGAGTTGGTGCTGTTCATCGACGAGGTCGAGGAGATCGCCACGGCTCGGTCGGGTGCCTCCACCGCCGAGTTGGGTGTGACTAACGAACTGCTGAAGCTGATCCCGGCGTTCCGCCAGCACGACAGCCGGCTCCTGGTCTGCGCCACCAACGCGGTGCACTCGCTGGACTCGGCGTTCCTGCGGCCAGGCCGTTTCGACTACGTGATCCCGATCGGGCCGCCCGATCTGCCCGCTCGCAGTGCGGTGTGGGCGCGCTACCTGGGTGCGGCCAACGCCAGCGTCGATGTCGAACGGCTCGCCACCGCCTCGGAGTTGTTCACCCCCGCCGACATAGAGTTCGCCGCGCGCAAGGGCGCGCAGGCCGCGTTCGAGCGTGAGATGCGCGACGGCGGCGGACGGCCGGCCACCACCGAGGACTATCTGACGGCGATCGGTGAGGTCAGGCCCACGCTGAGCGCCGACATGCTGGCCGAGTTCGAACGCGGGAAGGCCGACTTCGCCCGGCTGTAGGGCGTTATCTCACGTCGAAAGAGGCGTTATCTCACGTCGAACGAAACCGTGTGCCAGCCGGTTGCCCCGTCCGGGATCACGCCCATCTGATCGCCGGTCTGCACCGCGCCGGTGTTGTCGGTGGCGCGCACGGCCAAGGTATGCGGACCCAGCGTCGCGTTCCAGCCGAAGCTCCACAACCGCCAGGTGTCGTTGGAGTAGGCCGCACCCAACTGCGCCGACTGCCAGGGGCCGTCATCGATGCGGACCTCAACGGCTTTGATTCCGCGGTACTGCGCCCATGCCACCCCGCCGAAGGTGGTCGAGCCCGGAGCGATCCGCGCGCCACTGCGGGGGACGTCGATGCGTGACTGGGTCTTGATCGGGGCCTGCGCCGACCAGCCCAACTTGGTCCAGTAGGCCTCGGCCTGATCGAAACGGGTCAGCTCCAGGTCGACCACCCACTTGGTCGCCGACACGAATCCGTAGAGGCCCGGAACGACGAGTCGCGCCGGGTAGCCATGCTCGACCGGCAGCGGAACACCGTTCATCCCGATCGCCAGCAGCGAATCCCGCTCGTCGGTGAGGGCCTCAACCGGGGTGCCGATGGTGAACCCGTCGATCGAGGTGGACAGCACCATGTCGGCGTCGGCGGCAATCCCGGCGTCGCGCAGGATGTCCCGCACCCGATATCCGGTCCAGGTCGCGTTGGAGATGAGGTCGCCGCCGACCGGATTGGACACACACGTCAGCGTCACGGTCTTCTCGATCGGCTCGAAGCGCTGCAGATCATCGAAGGTGTAGGTGACTTCCTGGTTCACCATGCCGTGGATCCGCAACCGCCAATCGGCGCGCGAGAGTTGCGGCACGCTCAGCGCGGTGTCGATGCGATAGAAGTCGGCGTTAGGGGTGATGAAACTCGGAAGGTTCACCCCTGCGGGGGACACATCTGCCGGTGGTGGCGGCGGTGCGGCCACCGGCGTGGGCAGGGTCAGGGCGTTGCGGTCGCCGGATACCGAGCGCAGGCGGCGAGTGATCACCGCACCGGCGACCCCGGAGACCAGGCCGGCGGCGACGAAACCGAAGGTTGCCAGGGACAGCCGCCTGCCCCCGTCGACCCCGTCGACCCCGTCGACCCGGTCGGGCGCGTCGTCGCGGATGCGCCCGGAGGTCAGCAGGCGCAGCACCGCGATCGCACAACCGACCCCGACCACGGTCGGCACCAGATCGGCAGGTCCGGCGCCGGATCGGGCCAGCACCGCCGCGCCACCGGCCAGGCCGGCCGCGACGAAGGCCAGACTGCCCACGGGGATCCGCGAGCGTTCCCAGCGCGCCGCCCCAGCGGCCACAGCCGCGATCACGGCCACCACCATCACCGACAGGAACAGCTTGTCGGAGGTGCCGAAAGTCTGGATCGCCCACTCTTTGACCGGTCCGGGGGTCAGGTTGATCACCGCCGTACCGACGGAGGTGCGCACGTCGGCGGCGGGGGAGAAGAAGGAGGCCAGCAACTGCGCCACGCCCAAGCCCACCGCGGCGGCG
>SYAA01000439.1 GCA_005789055.1 Actinomycetota bacterium | reverse complement strand
GGTCCGGTGATGAACATCTGGCTGGTTGCCTCGACCATGACGACGAAGTCGGTCAGTGCGGGACCATAGACGTGCCCGCCCGCCGCCGCGCCCATCACCAGGGAGATCTGCGGGATCACACCCGAGGCCAGGATGTTGTTGCGGAAGATCCGGCTGTAGAGGCCCAGCGACACCACACCTTCCTGGATGCGGGCGCCGGCGCCGTCGTTGATGCCGATCAGCGGCCGTCCGGTCTTGACCGCCATTTCCTGGACCTTGACGATCTTCTCGCCGTAGACCTCACCGAGGCTGCCGCCGAAGACCGACGCGTCCTGGCTGAAAATGCAGACGTCGCGGCCGTCGATGGTGCCGTAGCCGGTGACGACGCCGTCGCCGACCGGCCGGTTGTCCTGCAGGCCGAAGTTGGTGGAGCGGTGCCGGGCCAGGCCGTCCAGTTCGACGAAGGAGCCCTCGTCGAGCAGGGCCAGGACCCGCTCGCGGGCGGTCAGTTTGCCCTTGGCGTGGACTTTCTCGACCGCGGTCTCACCGACCGGATGCAATGTCTCTTCGGTGCGCCTGCGCAGATCGGCCAGTTTGCCGGCCGTCGTGTGGATGTCCGCGTGGATGTCCGGTTCGGTCGTCGTCATGGGTCACGATGGTACCCATGGGCTACCCCGACAACGTGCTGGCAACCGGCGAGCAGGTGGTGTTGCACCGGCACCCACATGTCAAGCGGCTCCTGGCGCCCGTCTTGGTGCTGCTGGTGAGCACCGCGTCGGCGGCCTTCGCCGCCGCGCTGGTGAGTCGGACCGGCTGGGATGACACTGCCCGGAAAGCGGTGTCGGCGGCCATCGCCGGGGTATGGCTGGTGCTCATCGGCTGGCTGACGCTACGGCCGTTCATGGCGTGGCTGGCGACACATTTCGTGATCACCGACCGGCGGGTGATGTATCGCCACGGTGTGTTGACCCGCGCGGGTATCGACATTCCCTTGGCGCGGATCAACAGTGTCGAGTTCCGGCACGGGCTGCTCGATCGGATGCTGCGCACCGGCACCCTTGTCATCGAGTCGGCGTCTCAGGATCCCCTGGAGTTCACTGACATTCCCGGAGTCGAACGGGTGCATTCACTGCTCTATCACGAAGTCTTCGACACGATCGATTCTGAAGACATTTGATTGGGCGATTCCGAGGACTTCTGACCGGGTGATTCCGAGGACTTCTGATCGGGCTGCCCGGAACTGTGGTCCTCGAGCGCCTCGGCGATGCCGCCGGTGGTCAGCACCGATTCCAGGGTGCGGTCCGGATCGTCGCCGAGTTCGTCGGGGAACACCCAGCGCCGTAGCGCCCAGAACCGGAACCCCATCTGCAGCAGATTGCCAATCAGATAGGCCGAGATGAAGTCGGCGATGTTCTCCACAGTCAAGGACACGTCCGGCACTCGCAGACCCAGCACGTAGCTGGAGAAGTACAGCGGCGCCATGCTCAGCACCACTCCGACCGCGCTGACACCGAAGAACAGCAGTGCCTCGTGATGACGTTCGCGGCCGCCGCGGTCCCGGAAGCTCCACTCCCGATTGAGGATGTAGGAGGCGATTACCGCGATGATCCCGGAGATCACCTTGGCCGTGACCGGCTTGGGCTCGAGGATGGTCAGCTTGAGGGTGTAAAAAATCACCGAGTCGATTACGAACGTGGTCGCGCCGACAATCGCGAACTTGATCAGTTCGTGGTGCCGGTCCGCGAAGGGCCGGATCGCGCGGGGCAGCCGGGCGATCGTGGCATCAGCGAAGGACACAACGTCAAAGTCTAGAAGAATCCGCCGGACGTTGCGTAGAGCCGCTGGTCATCGCGGGAATACTGCGGTCGTGGCAGCATGAGGGCCGTGCCGAAGGTAGCGATGGTGGGCGGTGGGCAATTGGCCCGGATGACGCATCAGGCCGCGATTGCGCTGGGCCAGAGCCTGCGGATACTCGCGACCGATCCCGGCGACCCGGCTGCCCAGGTCAGTCCCGACGTCATGATCGGCAGCCATACCGATCTGGACGCCCTGCGACGGGTCGCGGCCGGGACGGACGCGCTGACCTTCGACCACGAGCATGTGCCCACAGATCTGCTCGACACGCTCGTCGCCGAGGGCGTCACGGTACTGCCGGGCCCCGCGGCGCTCATTTTCGCCCAAGACAAATCGGCGATGCGTCGCCGACTCTCGGAGTTGGGGGCGCCGGTGCCGCGCTTCACCGAGGTGCGCGAGGTCGACGACGTCGACGCGTTCGCCGCGCGGGTGGGCGGTGCGGTCGTGGTCAAGACGGTGCGCGGCGGTTACGACGGCCGCGGCGTGGTGCTCGCCGACGATATCGCGGCGGCGCGCGCGGCGGTGGCCGGATATCTTGCCGACGGCGTTGCGGTGCTGCTGGAGGAACGGGTGGCGATGCGCCGGGAACTTTCGGCTTTGGTGGCCCGCTCGCCGCTGGGACAGGGCGCGGCGTGGCCCGTGGTGGAAACAGTCCAGCGCGACGGTATCTGCGTCACGGTGCTGGCGCCCGCGCCCGGGCTGTCCGATCAGTTGGCCACTGCCGCCGAGCAGTTGGCGCTGCGGATCGCTGATGAGTTGGGCGTCGTTGGTGTGCTCGCCGTCGAACTTTTCGAGACCCTCGACGGCGCGCTGATGGTCAACGAGTTGGCCATGCGGCCGCACAACTCCGGACACTGGACCATGAACGGCTCGGTCACCAGTCAGTTCGAACAGCACCTGCGGGCGGTGCTGGACTACCCACTCGGCGCGACCCGCGCGGTCGCACCGGTGACGGTGATGGCCAACGTGCTCGGCGCGGACAGGCCGCCGTCGATGGGTATGGATGAGCGCGTCCACCATCTGTTCGGCCGGATGCCCGACGCCCACGTGCACCTGTACGGCAAACAGGAACGGCCCGGCCGAAAGATCGGGCATGTGAACGTTGTGGGTGATGAACCCGGGCGGGTGCGGGAGCGCGCGGAACGCGCGGCACACTGGTTATCGCACGCAAACTGGTCGGACGGATGGAGCGGCGGATGACTGACGCGCCGGCGACGATGCAGAGCGAAGCGATGAGGAGGAGCGGCGGAGATGACTGAACCCCGCGTGGGGCTGATCATGGGCAGTGACAGTGACTGGCCGGTGATGGAGGCCGCTGCGACGGCGCTCGCCGAATTCGACGTGCCCTTCGAGGTCGGTGTGGTCTCCGCGCACCGGACCCCCGGACGGATGCTCGACTACGCCCGCGGAGCGGCCGGGCGCGGAATCGCGGTGATCATCGCCGGCGCCGGCGGCGCG
>SYAA01000438.1 GCA_005789055.1 Actinomycetota bacterium | reverse complement strand
CTCGTCGCGGTACTTGGTTTGGATCTGGAACAGCAGCACCGGAAAGTCCTTATAGGAGCTGTACTCCCCCTTGACCGTCAGGGTGAACAGCTCCTCGTGGGTCGGCCCGAGCAGATAGTCGTTGTCCCGACGGTCCTTGAGCCGGAACACCCCGTCGCCGTACTCGGTCCAGCGGTTGGTGGTCTCGTACGGCGCGCGTGGGAGGAGCGCGGGGAACAGGATCTCCTGGCCGCCGATCGCGATCATCTCCTCGCGAACGATGTTCTCGATCTTGCGCAGCACCCGCAGCCCCAATGGCAGCCAGCTGTAAAGGCCCGGCCCGATCGGGCGCACGTAGCCGGCCCGGATCAGCAGCTTGTGGCTGGGCACTTCGGCGTCGGCGGGATCGTCACGCAGGGTTCGCAGGAACAGTTCGGACATCCGGGTGATCACAGCGGCCAAGCCTAACCACCGGTCCCGGCCACCCGACTGGCAGCCGAACCAACCCCGCCGGCCCCGGCTAGATTTCGCCGGCCTCGACCGCCTCGCGGGTGTGCTGGGCGGCGGCGATCTGCCGCGCGGAGAACCTGATGAAAAAAGCGCTGATACCGACCAGGATGGCCACCGCGGCGATCCACAGCAGCGAGTAGGTGTAGCCGGCGTCGAGTGCGTCGAGTTGGGCCGGGGTCATGTCGGCCACCGGACCGGTGGTACCGCCGAGATAGAGGGTGCGCGAGACCTGTACCGCCTGGATGACCACGAGCACCACGGGTCCACCGAGGTTCTGCACCATCAGAGTGATGGCACTGACCGGGCCGATCTCGCTGGGGCCGACCTCGGCGACCGCACACAGCGGCAGGATCACCGAGATGACGCCGATACCGAACCCACCGATCAGGATCGGCAAGAGGAGATCGGGAAAGTACGGGATGGTGCGGGTCAGAGTGGATCCGAAGAGCATGGAGCCCAAGACGAAGATGCCGCCGCCGATGATGAGCCAGCGCGGCGCGATATGCGGTGCCAGTCGCGCGGTGATCAGGTTGCCGAGGCCGAGTGCCAACGCGAACGGGATGAACGCGATGCCCGCGTGCAGCGCCGAGTAACCCAGAACATCCTGGACGTAGAGCCCGATCATCACGGTCAGCGTGAGTAGCACGCCGCCGGCGAGGAACAGCGAGATGAAGGTCATCACCCGGTTGCGGTCGGCGAACAGCGATAGCGGAACCAGCGGGTTGTCTGCGCGGCGCTCGACGAACAGGAACCCGACACCGAGCAGCGCTGCGGCCACTCCGGCGCCGATCACCGGTGGGTCCGTCCAGCCGCGCTGCGGGCCCTGGGTAAAGACCAGCACCGCCGCAGCGCAGGCCAGCGTCGCCACCAGGGCTCCGGTGATGTCGAGTTTCAGGCGTTCGTGACGGGTTTCCTCGAGTCGGGTCAGCGCAATCCAGATGATCAGCGCACCGATCGGCAGGTTGATCAGGAAGGCCAGCCGCCACGAGATGACGGTCAGTGCTCCGCCGAGCACCAGACCGAGCACCGACCCGATGCCCTGCATGCCGGCCGACATCGCCATCGCGCGGTTGCGGGCGTGGCCGACGGCATAGGTGGTGGCGATCAGTGCCAGGCCGGTCGGCGCCGCAACGGCCGCCCCGATGCCCTGCACGGCCCGCGCGGCAATCAGGAGTGCACCGTCGGTCGCCAACCCGCAGGCCATCGAGGCGAGGGTGAATACGCCGACCCCGGAGATGAACGCCCGCTTGTGGCCGATCGCGTCGCCGACCCGCCCGCCGAGCAGCAACAGCCCGCCGAACGTCAGGACGTAAGCGGTGATGACCCAACTCTTGCCGGCATCGGAGAGGCCCAGTTCGTCCTGCATCCGGGGCAGTGCGACGATCACGATGGTCCCGTCCAGGGTGGCCATCAACTGCATGCCCGTGATCGCGATGATTGCGATCCCCAGCACGCTGGAGGAAAGCGCTCTGGCCGGCGGTTCGGGAACGCTGACGCCAGCCATGGCTGCCTACCCTACCCAGGCCGGCGCTATCCGGGCCGGGTGCCGGGCGGGCGCTTAAATCTCGCCGGAGTCGATCGCTTCCTTGACTTCCTGCGCGTGGGCGACCTGCTTTGCCGAGTAGCCGATGAACAACGCCACCCCGCCGACGATCACCGCCACTGCGGCCACCCACAGCAGACCGTAGGTGTAACCCTGGTCCAGGGCGTGCAGCTGTTCGGGATTCATGTTCTTGACCGGGCCGGTGGTGCCGCCCAGGTAGAGGGTGCGGGAGGTGATCACGGCCTGGATGACGGCCAGGACGACGGGGCCGCCCAGGTTCTGCAGCATCAGCGCGATCGCCGACACGGGTCCGATCTGGTCGAAACCGACACCGGCGATGGCCGACACCGTCAACGGCACGACGATCATGCCGATGCCGAAGCCCCCGACCGTGATGGGAATCACCAGATTGGGGAAGTAGGGGATGTCGGCGTTCAGGGTTGAGCCGTAGATCATCGCAGCGAGAACCAGGACACCGCCGGCGATGACGAGCACCCGCGGCGGAAAGCGTGACACCAGTTGCGACGAGACTCCCAAGCCCACACCGAGGGCGATGACGAACGGAATGAATCCGATTCCGGCTCGCAGCGCGCTGTAGCCCATGATGTCCTGCACGTACAGGCCGATCAGAACGGTCAGGGTGAACATCACCCCGCCGGCCAGGAAGATCGCGGCAAAGGTGGCCAGCCGGTTGCGGTCGCGGAAAAGCTCGAACGGCACCACCGGGTTGATCGCGCTGCGCTCCACGACGACGAAGGCGGCGAACGCCAGCACGGCCGCCCCGCCGGCCAGCAGCGTCATGGGCGCTAACCAGCCATTCTCCGGTCCCTGGGTGAAGCCGAACACCGCAGCCGTGCAGCCGATCGTCGCCAGCAGGGCACCGGCCGCATCGAGTTTCATCCGCTCCCGGTGGGTCTCGCGCAGGTTGTGATACGCCAGGTAAATCATCAGGATGCCGATCGGCACGTTGACCAGGAAGGCCAGCCGCCAGGACACCTCGGTGAGCGCACCGCCGACGACCAGGCCCAGCACCGAGCCGATTCCGGTCATGGCGGCGAACACCGCAGTGGCGGCATTGCGTGCCGGGCCTTTGGGGAATGTGGTGGCGACCAGCGCCAGCCCGGTGGGTGCGGCGATCGCCGCGCCTACGCCCTGGAGCAGCCGCGCGACCACCAACGTCGTTTCATCCCAGGCGATTCCGCACAGCACCGAGGCGATGGTGAATAGTGCGACGCCGACGATGAAGGTCCGCTTGCGACCGATGGTGTCGCCGAGTCGCCCGCCGAGCAGCATCAGGCCGCCGAACGTCAGCACGTAGGCGGTGATCACCCAACTGCGGCCGGCATCCGACAGGCTCAGCTCATCCTGGATCTTCGGCAGCGCGACGATGGCCACGGTGGAGTCCATGGTGGCCAGCAGCTGCATTCCGCCGATCGCGGCAATGGCGGAAATGAAGCGCCGTGAGGGCAGCCAGCTCGGAATCCGC
Organism: Actinomycetota bacterium; assembly: GCA_005789055.1. Classification (GTDB taxonomy): domain Bacteria; phylum Actinomycetota; class Actinomycetes; order Mycobacteriales; family Mycobacteriaceae; genus Mycobacterium. The sequence continues at coordinate 1,930 of SYAA01000438.1, read as the reverse complement.
GCCGCCGCTGAGGAGCGCGGTTGCTCATCTCGCCGCGCCGGTCCCAACAGCGGCGACGAACCGTCCTGATGGCCGGCGGCGCGGCTGGCCCGTGGCGAGGGCGTGGCGCGCTGCGCATCATCGAGAGCGGTCATAGCGCCCTACCCTACAGTAATATTAAGAGGACTTTAAAGTCTGGAGTCCGGCCACGGGCCCGATCACGATGATCGCGGGTGGCCGAATGCCCTGGTCGCGGATTTCTTCGGCCACGTCGGCCAGCGTCGTCCGCAGCACTCGTTCCCCGGCCGTGGTGCCCTGCTGGACTACCAGGACCGGCGTTTCGGCTGGTCGGCCGCCTTTCCACAGGATCTCGGCGAACAACTCGATGCGCTCGACGGCCATCATCAGCACCAGCGTCCCCGTCAACTGCGCGAGGGCGTTCCAATTCACTAACGATTCAGGATGCTCCGGTGACAAGTGCCCGCTGACCACGACGAACTCGTGATTCACCGCCCGGTGGGTGACCGGGACGCCCGCCATTGCCGGAACCGCGATCGCGCTGGTGACGCCGGGTACCACTGTGACCGGGATCCCAGCGGCGGCGCAGGCGAGAACTTCCTCATAGCCGCGCGCGAACACGAACGGATCACCGCCTTTGAGACGCACCACGAACTTTCCCGCCCGAGCCCGGTCGATCAGAACGTCATTGATGGATTCCTGCGCCATGGCGCGACCGTAGGGAATCTTGGCCGCGTCGATGATCTCGACGTGCGGCGGGAGTTCGGCCAGCAGCTCCGGCGGAGCGAGTCGGTCGGTGACCACGACGTCGGCCGAGGCCAGCAGCCGCCGTCCGCGCACCGTGATCAACTCCGGGTCGCCAGGTCCACCACCAACGAGCGCAACCCCGCCGGGCACCACATCCGAGGCGGTGGCGGCGACGAGGCCCGGTTCGATGCGACCCTGGGCGAACGCCTCCCGGATGGCTGAGCGCACTGCCGCCGAGCGCCGGTGCTCTCCGCCGGCCAGCACCCCGACCATCAGTCCCTCATAGTCGAAGGAGGCCGGGGTGACCGCGGTACCGTCGCGGCCGGCATCGGCGCGGACGCAGAAAATGCGTCGGCTTTCGGCCTCGGCCACCACCGCGGCGTTCACCTCTGGGTCGTCGGTGGCGGCGATGGCGTACCAGGCGCCGTCGAGGTCGCCGCCGCGGTAGTCCCGCAGGGTCAGGGTGATGCCCGGCCGCTGAAGAGCTAGGGCTTCCACCGCCGGGGTGGCCGCCCTGGCGATGACGTGGACGTCGGCACCGTGCGAGATGAGAACCGGCACCCGGCGCTGCGCCACCGTGCCGCCACCGATCATGACGACCTTCTTACCGGCCAGGCGCAGGCCGACCAGGTAGGCGTTCTCGCTCACCTGACGAGCCTAATGAACCTCGCGAGCCTCATGAACCCTCAGGAGCCTCATCAACACCGCCGTGGTGACCCGCAGCATGCTCGACGAACCGCCGGACCGCGTGCGGCTGGGCCGCGGGATGGGTATGCAGATAGGACGCATGCACCCCGGCGTCGACCGCACCATCGCCGGCCGGGTGATCCCCGGACCGGCGCATGAGCCAGGCCGACTGCACCGGCGTGTCGAATTGCACTGTGGTGCGGTGAAACTCGTGGCCGGTCGCTCGCTGGCCCTCGGTGTACAACGCCGAATCCGCCGCGGCGACGGCGTCGCGGTAGCCCAGGGTGAGCCGCGGAGTGAACGTCGCCGAACCGGACAGCACACCACACATCGGATGCCCGTCGAGGTCGGACATCAGGTAGGTAAGCCCGCCGCATTCGGCGTGCACCGGGCCGCGGACGGCGAATTCGCGGATCTGGTCGCGCAGTGCGACGTTGCCGGAAAGTTCTTCGCGGTACTGCTCGGGGAATCCGCCCGGCAGCACCAGTGCCGCGGTGCG
>SYAA01000065.1 GCA_005789055.1 Actinomycetota bacterium | reverse complement strand
TCCACCGATGCCGGTGGACTCCGCACGGTTTGCTACGGCGCCATGGGCAAACAGGTACTCGGCCTTGAGGTCGCACTTCCGGACGGATCGGTGCTGCACTCCTCTGCCGCGGAGGGCGCGGGCAACGGAGGATACGACCTGACCGCACTGTTCGGCGGCGCGGAGGGCACCCTGGGCGTGATCACCGCGGTGGACCTGCGCCTGCACCCGATACCCGCTTACCGGGCGACCGCGCTCTGTGGATTCGCCGACCTCGATGACCTGGTTTCAGCTGCCCGGATCCTGCGCGACGTCGAGACCATCGCCGCACTCGAACTCATCGACGGCCGGGCCATCGCACTGGCTGACGAACACCTTGGCGTTTCCGCTCCGAGAGGCGACACGTGGCTGCTCCTGGTCGAACTGGCCGCCGCGGCCGACCCGAGCGACCGCCTCGCCGCTGCCCTGGATCGCGTCGCGGCGTGCGCCGAACCCTCAGTGGGTCTCGACGGCGCCACCCAGCACCGCCTCTGGCAAGCCCGCGAGTCCGTCGCCGAGGTGGTGGGCCTGTTCGGCCCACCGGTCAAATTCGATGTATCGCTTCCTTTTTCGGCGATCGGTGCGTTCGCCGCCGATTCCACCCGTCTGATCCACCGCAGTTCCCCGGACGCGATCCCGCTGCTGTTCGGACACGTCGGTGAGGGCAACCTCCACCTCAACGTCTTGCGCTGCGATACCGATGCGGAGTCGCGGATCTACCCTCAGATGATGAAACTCATTGCTGCACATGGTGGCAACGTCAGCTCCGAGCACGGCGTTGGCAGCCGCAAGCGCGCCTACCTGACGATGGCACGAACATCGGCCGACATCGCGGCGATGCGCGCCATCAAGAACGCCCTGGACCCGACCGGCTACCTCAACCCCGCTGTTCTGTTCGACTGACGTCCGGCCCCGGCTGTGTCGATCCGAGCAGGAAGACCGCCGCCAGCACACCGAACAGGGCGACGAACGCGGGCAGCAGGACCGACTGCGACATCGCGGCGCCGAACGGCTCGTGCAGGGATGCGGGAAGCTGCGTCGTGCCCGATCCCGCACCCCTTCCGGCACCTCCCATCTCGGCGTTGACGCGCGCCGACATGAACGCGGCGATACCGGCGCTGCCGAGCACGGCACCGACCTGACGAGTGGTGTTGTAGAACCCGGATCCGGCTCCGGCCAACCGGGCGGGCAGATTGCGGGTTGCGGTGGCGCCCAGCGGGGCCCAGATGAAAGCCATGCCCACACCCATCGCGCCCAGCGGCAACATCAGCCGCCAGGTCGCGGCGCCGGGGTTCATCTCGAACGACAGCCACAGCAGCGAGATCGCCAGCACCGAGAATCCGAACCCGATGATCGGTCGCGGGTGGGAACGGTCCACCAGGCGGCCGACAAACGGGGCCAGCACCCCGCTGAAGACGGCCATCGGGGCCGTGAGAAGGGCGGCCCGGGTCGGGGTCAGGCCGCCCACGGTTTGGGCGTAGAACATCACCGGCAGGATCATCGCGGTGGTGGCGAACGCGATCACCGCAATGCCGATGTTGGCGAGGCTGAAATCGCGGTCTCGGAACATCTCCAGCGGGATCAGTGGCTCGTTGGGGTTGACCGCCTGCCAGTAGACGAACGCCGCCAGGAATGCCCCGCCGCCGGCGATCATCGCCCAGATCCACGGCTGCCATTGATAGGTCTGGCCTTCCTGCAGGCCGAACACGATTCCGAATAGGCCGATGCCGGAGAGAACCACGCCGAGCACGTCGAAGCGGTGGGGATGGGTGGGCAGGTCCGGAATCAGCCACACCGCGAGAATCAGACCGATGATCCCGATCGGCACATTGACGAAGAAGATCCACGACCACCCGAGGTGATCGACGAGGACCCCGCCGGCCAACGGGCCGACCAGGGTGGCCACGCCGGCGGTGGCACCCCATGCACTCAGCGCAACGCCTCGCCGGTCCGCCGGAAATATCCGGGTGATCGTCGACAGGGTCTGCGGGGTCAGCAAGGCCGCGCCGATGCCCTGCGCCACCCGGGCGGCGACCAGCATGCCGATCGAGTCGGCAAATCCGCACCACACCGATGCGGCGGTGAACACCGCCAGGCCGGCGATGTAGAGGTTCTTCGGGCCGAACCGGTCGCCGAGTCGGCCGGCCAACAGCAGCGGGACCGCATAGGCCAGCAGGTAGGCGCTGGTGGCCCACACGACGGTGTCGTAGTCGGTGATGTCCAGTGCGGCCATGATGGCGGGGTTGGCCACCGCGACAATGGTCGAGTCGACCAGGATCATGAAAAACCCGACCAGCATGGCCCACAGCGTGAGCCATGGGTTGGCGGGCTGGGGATCGACGGGTAACCCGGCCGCGGGCTGCTGCGGCTGGTCACGCCCCGTCGTCGCGGTCATAGATGACGATGCTGCCATGTGCCGCTGCCCGCGGGAGTGATGGTGATCACCATTGGGGATCGTGGGCAACCTGGCGTTCGTTAACCTTCACACGGGAACCTGAGAGGAAGGCGCGTCATGAGGCTTCGTCGCAAGCAGAGCGAGGATCCGTCGGCCGGGCCCACCGAGGCCACGATGTCCGC
>SYAA01000437.1 GCA_005789055.1 Actinomycetota bacterium | reverse complement strand
GAGGTCTATGCCGACGGCATCGACCTGGTGGTGTTCGAGGAGTTCGGATCGGGTGCGGCGGCACTGCACCTGCGCGACGAGGTGGAGCGCAATGCCCTGCTAAGTGACGAGGGGTACCGACGCCAGTTCCGCAAGGATTACGACAGCAAGTTCGGCATGCGGGTGTGGCACCGGGACTTCTTCGACGCCGACATCGTCTCCTGCCCCGACGAATCCGTGGTCGGCAAGTCCTTCGGCCAGGTCGGTGTCGACCGCGGCGGGCTGCACCCGGTGGATGCGTTCCTCGACCTCGTCCTCGAGCACGGCACCAAGCTGCGCTGGCGAACCACCATCTCTAACCACCGCCCCGAGGTGCTCAAGAAACTGGCCGTGGACTCGGGCATTCAGATGGGCTTCTCCGATGCCGGTGCGCACCTGCGCAACATGTCCTTCTACAACTTCGGGCTGCGACTGCTGCGCCACGTGCATGACGCACAGCGCAGCGGCCGGGGTTTCATGACACTCGAACAGGTCGTGCACCGGCTCACCGGCGAGTTGGCCGAGTGGTACGAGATCGACGCCGGCCACCTGCGCATCGGAGATCGCGCCGATCTGGTGGTAATCGACCCGGCGTTCCTCGATGAGCGCCTCGACGGCTATCAAGAGGCGCCGGTCCCGCAGTACGCCGGACTGCCCCGAATGGTCAACCGCAACGACGCGGCGGTGAACCTGGTTCTCATCGGCGGGCGCACCGTTGTGGCCGACGGCGTCCCCACTGCGGTGTTGGGGTCCGAGCGCACCGGAAGTTTCCTGCGGGCCGGCCGGCACACCCCGGCACCCGCCACCACGAAAGAGGGTTTGGCCCATGTCGGCTGAGGAGACGGTGCTCGGAATGTGGCACGCCCTGTCCGATCGCGATTGGGAGAAGCTGAAGACCTTCATCGCCGACGATTGCATCTACGTCGACATGCCGGTCGGTCTCGCCGCCGCAGCCCGCGGCCCCGAGAACATCGTGAAGCGACTCAAGGTTGGCCTGGAGTCGTTGTCCGGCTACGAGAACCATGACGGGGTGCTGGTGAGTAACGGCGTCGACGTCATGTACGAACACTCCGAGACCTGGAACTGGGCCACTGGGGAGAGCACAGTGCTGCAGTTCGTCACCGTGCACAAGGTCCGTGACGACAAGATCACCCTATGGAAGGACTACTGGGATTTCGGTGGCCTGCTCAACCACGCCCCGGCGGACTGGATGGAGCAACTCGCCGCCGCCGACACGTCGTGGATGTTTGACGCCACCGGGCTGATCTGAGACTCACTCCGAAAGCTGGTAGAGCCGCCGTGCGTTGTCTCGACCGATGAGTGTTGCAACGCGCACGGCATCCTGTGTGCTCCACTGCCCTTGATCGACGAAATCTGCTAGGGCAGAGGCGATTCCATCGCGCCAGAGTGTCGCTCCGAGGTAGTGCAGTTCGGGTGGCCCGAAGGCGTCCGAGGAGTAGAGGATTTTGCGGAAGGGCGCGAGTTCCAGCGTGCGAGCGATGAAGGCTCCGGCGCGGGCGCCGAGATGGTTGATACTCAGGCCGGTGTCTAGGTAGACGTTGTTGAACGCGCTCGCGAGATACCCGGCCTCGCGTTCGTACGGATAGCAGTGCAGCAGTACGACCGGGGTTTGTCCGGAGTGCCGGAGGAAGTCGAGCAGCAGCATCGGGTTGGTGCGATGCAGATCGCAGTCGCGGTCACCGAGGCCGACATGGAACTGCAGTGGCTTACCCAGGCGCAGCGCCTCGTGAATGCCGAAACGCAGCAGCACCCGATCGGTCAGCCGAACTCCCCCGGCGGCGCGCCATCGAACCGCGGCCTCGGCCACTTCGTGTTGCGAAGGTTGCGATAAATCGCCGTCGAATCCTCCGCGGTAGGCAAGGACGGTCTTCGTCGCCACCGCGCCATCGGCTCTGCGCCAGAGGATTTCCCGGAACGCTTCGGCGTAGCCACCCAGCGCTGAGGCCGCCTGCTCAGCGATCTGCTCGAGCCGCAGGATCTCATGGGCGGCCGACCCGGATGCCGCGGCGATCTCCGCCGGCCCGGCCACATCGGCGGAGAGCCCGGTGTCCACCAACCAGTCGCTGACACCGGCCGCCGCGAGGAACACACCTGCTAGTTCGGCCGCAGCGCGCTCGCTGCGGCGTTCCCAGTAGAGGTGCGGTTCGACATGAGGCGCCAGACCGAGAATCGGCGCGCAATGCGCCCGCACCGCGAAGCCGAGTTGGGTGTCGAATCCGGAGTCGAAATCGGCCAGCGGCTCGGTGTTGGCCTCGTTGAGTGCGTTCTCGAATCGGCGTCGGTCACCGCTCGCCAGCCAGTAACCGTGCACATGGTTGTCGACCAGTCTGAGCTCGGCGATGTGCTCGGCGAGCATCTGGCGAGCCGTCACAGGCTCCAGGCCATCCGAAATTTGTCGGCACAGGACTCGGCATCGAGGTCCGGGTAGTTCTCGTGCTCATAGCGACGGACCGCGACGAGTGCGTCGACGACGGGATCCCCGAGGATCTCTCGCATCCGCGCAGACCCGTCCAGCGCCGCAATCACCGCACCCTGGTCAGCGGAGAGCTGGACCGCGCCGGCGGCGTGACGGTCGGCTGATGTCAGGGTGTGCGGATCGGCGGTGATCTCCGGTGGCAGTGCCGAGTTTTTCTCGATGCCGTCCAGTGCGAGTCCGAGGATCGCGGCGGTGGCGAGATACGGGTTAGCGGACGGATCGACGATCTTCACTTCGGCATGCGCGCCGTACGGATTGCCGTGGGTTGCCGGCATGAAACGCACCGCTGCCTCGCGATTCTCGGTGCCCCAGCAGGTGTACGAGCCGGCCCAGCTACCGGGTTGCATCCGCAGTCCGGACACGATCGAACCGCAGAGGGCGAGTTGCGCTTCGGTAAGGCCCGACACGACGCCGGCGATCGCTGCGGCGCCGTCGGCGGTCAGTCCGTGTTTGTCGCCGCCTCCAGAGAACAGTGGGCTGCCACCCCGCCACAGGGAGAAGTGTTGATGGGCGCCCGAACCGACACTGTCGGCGAAGGGTTTCGGGGACATGCTCACCCGGATACCGTGCCTGCGCGCCACCCTGCCGATCAGGATTCGGGCCAGGATCAACTGATCGGCCGCCGCGACGGGTGACAGCGGCGGCAGGGACATCTCGAACTGGTTGACTCCGTACTCGGGATGGAACTGCTCGACGGCGACCCCTGCGGTGGCTGTGGCAGCCAGCACGTCTCGGACGAAGTCCTCGTGCTCGAGGACCCCCGCCAGCCCGTACTGAGCCCACAGCTCACCCGGCAGCCGCTTTCCTGCAGGGTCAACAAGGAGGAACTCGATTTCGTGGCCGACGCGGGCGCTCAAGCCTGCCTTCGCCAGTCGGGATTCGACACGCCCCAGCGTTCCCCGGGTACAGGCCGACACCGGATCGCCGTCCTGATCGAAGAACGATGCCGGTGCCCAAGCCAACCCGTCATCGATGATCCGCAACCCGTCGGCGTCGATTCGCAACCGCTGATCGCCGACGACGCTGATGTCATCGGTGAAGGCAATGCCGACGCGGTCGATTGCGAAACCGTGCCAGGTCGGACTGGCGCCGAGTCCGGGATCGGCGAATCGGCCAGCGCCGCTGGCCGGGACGGTCTTGGCAAGGGTCAGTCCCGCCGGGTTGACGATGGTTCCGAGGATGACGCCGTTATCGCCTACGTCACCGGACGTACTCATGGGGTGAT